>JAUWDP010000136.1 GCA_030608725.1 Candidatus Bathyarchaeota archaeon | reverse complement strand
ATCCACGTCATTATGGGCACGATGACGGGGGCGCCGAGGCCTCCACCGATGGTGACTAGGGATAGGGCCCGCCCCCTCTTCTTGATGAACCACTTCGCAACGGCGGCGTTCACGGTGTCGTAGAGGCCGAGGTTGAATCCGAGGCTCACCACGAAGCCCCAGATTATTATGAACTGCCAGATGTCCCTGACGAAGAGGACCATGAGGAGGCCCACACAGGCGATTATCGTCGAGATGATGGTGATCTTCCTCGGGCCGTACTTGTCGATGAGCCAACCGCCGATGGGTCCCTCCAGCCCTCCCTCGATGCTTCGCATGGAGAAGGCAGCTGAGAGCTGAGCCCGCGTCCAACCGTACTCCGCCAGGAGGGGCGTGAAGAGGGCGCTCATGCCGTAGTACCAGCTCCCGTAACCCCAGAGGGCGATGATGGCGCCGGCGATGACAGTATACCAGCCGAAGTACATGTTCTTCAGCCTGCTCCTTATGGAACGGTCGGACATCTCAATACCACGACTTTTTCTTAAAGAGGCATATAAGCCTTTAACAATCAGTCACAGATTTCGCGCGGTTGAAGAACTTGCGTCTCTACGGAAGAATAATTAGCCGATGGCGACCAGCTGCATCTCGCAGAGCCTCCTGTAGAGCTCGTTTCTCTCGATAAGCTCGTCGTGGGAGCCGACGTCCTCGATCCTCCCCTCGTTGAGTAGGATGATCCTGTCCGCATCCCTCACCGTGGAGACCCTGTGGGTGACCAGGAGCACCGTCCGGTTCACCATCTCCTCCTTCAGGGCGTTCTGGATGAGGGCCTCGGTGTAGGGGTCCACGCTGCTCGTGGCCTCGTCGAAGACGAGTATCCTGGGGTTGGCCAGTATGGCCCTGCCGAGGCAGACGAGCTGGCGCTGCCCGAAGGAGAGGTTCGTCCCCCTCTCAAGGATGACCGTGTCGTATCCGTCCTTGAGCCTCATGACGGACTCGTGGACCCCCACGATCTTGGCCGCATGGATCATCTCCTCATCAGTCGCCTGGGGACGCCCAAACTTGAGGTTGTAGGCTATGGTGCCCGAGAAGAGGTATGGCTCCTGGAGGACGATGGACAGGGTCCTCCTGAGGGAGTCGAACTTCACTTTCCGGAGGTCGACGCCGTCTATCTCGATGGACCCCTCCTGGGGATCGTACATCCGTCCCAAGAGGTTGATGATGGAGGACTTGCCCGCGCCAGTGGGGCCGAATATGGCGAGGCGCTCCCCCGGTTGGGCGTCGAAGGAGATGTCCTGGAGAACCGGCTGCCCCTCGACGTAGCTGAATCCTACCTTCTCGAACCTGACGTGGCCCTCGACCTGTGGGAGGTCGACGGCGTCCGGGGCCTCGGAGACCTCTGGCTTAAGGTCGAGGATTGTGAATATCCTCTCCGCCCCAGCGATGGCGCTCTGGATCTCCCCGTAGAACAACGCGAGGTTCTGGATGGGATTGAAGAAGTTGGTGGCGTACTGGGAGAAGGCCACGAGCTGGCCCAATGTCTGCGACGCGATCATGACCCGTTGGCCGCCCAAGTACCAGACTGCGGCCGTCATGATCGAGCTGAGGACTGTGACCACCCCAGTGAAGGCGACCGACACGGACTCGGCTCTAATCTGAACCCGCATGTTCTGCTCGTTGACCTCGTCGAACTCTATAAGCGAGCGCTCCTCCTGGGTCAGGGCCTTCGTCACCTTTGCGCCGTACATCAGGTCCTGGACCTTACCGGTGAGGCTCGCAACGTTCCTGCGGGCGGTCCTCCAGGCGTTCCTTATCCACCCCTGGAAGACCCTGCTGACTAGGGCCAGGACCGGGGCTATGAGCATGGCCACAAGCGTGAGCTGGAGGTCCAGCACAGCCATGACCGCCAGGATCACGACAGCCATCAAAAGGTCGGCGAAGAGCCCCACGACCCCCGTGGACATCAGCTTCTTCAGGGCCTCCGCGTCGTTGGTCACCCTGGACACGAGCCTCCCCGTGTTGCCGTGCTCGAAGAACCTCTGGGAAAGGTCCCCCAGATGCCTGAAGAAGTCGGCCCTGATGTCCGCTATGACTATCAAGCCCAGCTTGTCTATGTAGTAGGTCTGGAACGACGTGACTATCCACTGTACGAGTGAGATCCCGACATACAGCAGGGCCGCTGAGAGCAGGAGCGATGCGGTACCCGGCGAGGGCTGGCCGCTCATTGAGGCAGCTATACCCTGTATCAAGTCCGCCAGCCACCTGCCGTCCACGGTGGGGGTGTCGTTTATGAAGAAATCGATGGTCACCTTGTAGATGTACGGCCCAGCCAGGAGCGTGACCATCTTGGCGAGTATGAGGGCGATCTCAAGGGCGAAGAGGCTCCTGTGGCGGAGCATGTAGTCAAATATTATCCGCCGCATCAGGGCGAGGTCACTGTAGCTCCTCTCGGTGGACTCCAGGGACCCCACGTCGTACCTGTCGACGTACTCGGCCATCAGTCATCCCCCTCCAGTTCAAGGGATTGGGACTCGATGAGCCGCCGATATATGAGGCTGGACCCCATCAGCTCGTCGTGGACTCCGACGGCTGCTATCCTCCCCCCGTCCATCACGACCACCCTGTCCGCGGCCTTACAGGTGGACGCCCTCTGGGTGATGATAAGGGCTGTGCGCCCCTCTCGGAGGGCGTCTATCGCCTTCCTGATGAGGACCTCGGTCTCCGCGTCGACGTTGGAGGTGGAGTCGTCGAGGATGAGGATGCTGGGATCCGTGAGGAGGGTCCTCGCGATGGTGACCCTCTGCCTCTGCCCTCCTGAGAGAGTCAGCCCCCTCTCCCCGACGACGGTGTCATAGCCGTCCGGAAGGGAGGCAATGTAATCGTGGATCTGAGCCGCCTCAGCGACCCTGACCACCTCCTCGTGGGAGGCCTCCGGCCTTCCGAAGGCGATGTTGTTCCGTATCGTGTCCGAGAACACGTAGACGTCCTGGAGGACGATGCCTATCTGGCTCCTCAGCGACCGTAGGCTGACGTCCCGGATGTCGTAGCCGTCCACGGTCACCCTCCCCTCCGTCACGTCGTAGAAGCGGGGCACCAGTTCCGCCAGGGTCGTCTTCCCTGAGCCCACGAAGCCCATCAGTGCCACGCTTTCTCCAGGGTTTACCTTCAGGGAGACATCCATGAGAACCTCTTGGGATGTCTGATACGAGAACGAGACCCCCTCGAAGCTGACCTCCCCCACTAATCGGCTTAACTCTACAGCATTCGGGGCCTCAGGGACGTCCTCGCCGATGTCTATCACCTCGAACACACGTCTGGCGCTGGCTATGGCGTCCTGGTAGAACATGATGAGCCTGGCGAACATCCTCATGGGTCCCACTAGCTGGGCGAAGTATGTTCCGAAGAGGATCATCTCCCCTATCGTGAGCTGTCCAGCAATGACCTTCTGGCCCCCGTAGAAGATTACCAGGGCCACGCCCACCGCGTACGTGGCGACCGCGGAGGGCCTGTAGAGGGACTGGATGGCGGAGGCTTTCAGGCTCGTCTCCACGTAGCCCCTGTTCTCAACCTCGAACCTGTCAACGAAGGCCTCCCCCTGGCCGTAGCTCTTGATGAGCTTGTGGGCCACGATGCCCTCCACCAGCACCGAGTTCAGCTCACCGAACTGGTCCTTCGCCCTCGCAAGGTATCCGCTGATCCTGCCGGAGTAGAGGCGGGTTGAGAGGAAGACGAACGGCAGGGGTATGCTGCAGGCGACCGCGAGGCCGGGGTCAATGATGTACAGGATGTACAGCGTGAAGAAGAACTGCATCCCGTGTCGGAAGATCTCACGGACCGTCTCCGAGTAGAAGAGATCTATCGCCCCCATATCGCTGGTCATCCGGCTTATGATCTGACCGGACATCACCTGATCCAGGTAACTGAAGGACTTGTGGATCAGGGCGTAGTAGAAGTCCCTCCGCATCACCCTGAGTATATTCTGGGACAGGGAGGCCCGCAGTGTGATGTGGATGACATGGAACACGCCCCTGATGATGGCCAGGAGCACGATGAGCGAGCAGAGGAGGATGAGGAGCCCGACCTGATCGGTGACCCCCGTCAACCCCTTCAGGTACTCCAGGAACCAGTGAGACTTCCCGGGGACGGGGACCACGATGTAATCGATAATGAGCATGACGAGCAGAGGCGAGAGGAGGGCGAAGACACCATGCCGACCGAACGCAGTTAATACGATCCCGAAGAAGATGAGCAGGAAGGGCCTCATGTAGCCCAGTAAGCGCTTGGTCAGATCCCAACTGGAAACTTCGTATTCAACGTCCACCAGATCGCCTTCTATAGCCCTAACATAGACTTTGGCAATCTATACTAGGGAAACAGGAGGATAAAAAATAGATTAGTTCTCGCACAGGGCTCGAAGTGGCTTCTGGAGTTGGAACCGTGCGAGCTAGGCCTCAGAGACCTGTTCTCCAACGCGCTCAGAGCTTGGTGGCCC
>JAUWDP010000170.1 GCA_030608725.1 Candidatus Bathyarchaeota archaeon | reverse complement strand
CAGCGCTTACTTCGCCAGCCTCTCGGAGGAGATGCGCCAGTACGTGGTGGACCGGTTAGTCGAGGGGGGCGGCTGATGGCTTCAACGGGCTTGGTCTTCGACGTCAAGCGCTACGCCATCCACGACGGCCCAGGAATTAGGACCACCGTCTTCCTCAAGGGGTGCCCCCTGAGGTGCCTCTGGTGCCACAACCCGGAGTCGATCTCAAGGAAACCTCAGCTCATCTATACCCCTCAGAAGTGCATAGGCTGCGGTCACTGCATCGAAACCTGCCCAGAGGGTGCCCACATGCTGGTCGAGGGGCGGCACGTCGTGGACATGGGGAGGTGCCTCTCCTGCGGGGCGTGTGCGGAGGGCTGCTACTCCGGAGCCTTGGAGATGGCGGGGCAGAGGGCCGCCGTAGGCGAGGTGATGGAGGAGGTGCTCAGGGATCGGATCTTCTACGAAAACTCCGGCGGCGGTGTCACCGTCTCCGGGGGGGAGCCCCTCGCCCAGCCAGAGTTCACCCAGGCCCTGCTCGAGGCAGCGAGAGATGAAGGGGTCCACACCGCCCTGGACACATCGGGCTACGCGCCCTGGCGTGTGCTGGAGGGGGTCCTCGAGTTCACGGATCTCGTGCTCTACGATCTGAAGCAGATGGACTCCGGAGTGCACGGGGCCCTCACGGGGGTGCCTAACGAGCTTATCATCGAGAACCTCCTCCGCCTCGACGGGCATGGGATCCCCATCTGGATCCGGATACCGCTGATCCCGGGTCAGAACGACGGGGACACCAACTTCCACGCCATGGGGGAGCTTCTGTCGGGGCTGGCGAACGTCGAGCGCCTCGAATTCCTCGGCTACCACCGCCTGGCGGAGTCGAAGTACGAGAGAGCCGGCATGGAGTACACATTGAAGGGGCTGGAGTCGCCCACAGAGGAGGAGATCGAGTCGAGGAGGCGGATCCTGCTCGGCCACGGCCTACCAAGGCGGGTCGTGAGGTGACTGGGGATTACTCGCGCGCTCTTCAAGACAGAGAACTTCACGATCACGGGTACAAGCGCAGCCGCTGATGCCTAATTTCTTATCCAAACCGATCTCATTATTTGAATTATATGAAAATTCAGTTACTTTGAAAAATCTTGGATATCACTCAGTCAGGTATAGTAATGTCAGGCAGGCTATGCATGTGAATAGATCAGGTAGCATTGCGAATGGACCGAGCCCAGATCCCATGAACCCGGCATAACGAACCAACAATGGATTTGATGTAATCGCATAAAGAAGTAAAGCCGCAGAAAATATTACTAGTCCCAATGAAAATTCTAACCCTGTTTCGTTGTAGACGTTTAGATAAATAACTAAGAGGCTAATCAATAAGAACGCGTTCACACTTGAAAGCACCGTCTTTATCGAGTAGTATACCTCAAGATCACCGGGTTGCCTATTTTTTCCCATTCCTGGGCTCATGGGATCATGTCCCACGTATTGAGATGTATAGAAAGCAATTACTCCCATTATTAATGCGCCGAGAATAATTTTACCCATTAACCTGTTTTGTTTCATCTAATTACTTCTCCTCATCATTGCTTATCATCTTTTTACCAATTTTCTCCCAAATCTCCTCAAAAAAATCATAGTTTTCCACCATCCTGTCCGACATGAAATAAAGTTTACCGTATCGATCACCCACAGAAGTTAGGAGACCATTTTTTTCCATGACTTCCACATGATGACGAATGGTACTATAATCAACGCCTAATAATTGACTCAGCTTATGAGCGTTCTGGGGGGTATCGTTCAAAGCCTTAATTATGCGAGCCCTATTAAAACCGCCTCGAGTCCCACCAATAATCCATTGGATAATATGAGTGAAACGCTTCGATCGATGAGACACCAATGATATTCTTATGATGATTCTTAATGTAAAAAATGTCTCTATCCCGCCCATGGACTTCGTAATAATTCCGGAGAGATTTGGGAGTAAAACATGTTCAAACTTGAAAAATCGTTTATAACCACCTTGAGGATGGTGAACCTCGGAGAAAAACGTAATGAATAACAGAAAAACCATGACCGTTCTCGGTCTACTAGCTCTCATTGCGGTGACTGTCGTTAGCATAAGTTTTGTGCTTGCTGACGACGTCGTTGAGCAAGGTGAGTATCCTTGTGACGGGCTAGGTCCTAACAGCCTACTGATGGGCAGAGGATTCTGGTCCCAGCTTACTGAGGAACAGAGAGCTGAGTTACTGGCTGATACGCAAGTAATGCTTGAAGCTGGCGCAACTCGTGAAGAGATCAGGGACATGAAGGCAGCTAAGCTTGATGAATGGGGTATTGACGCTCCACAGTGGAGTGGCCCCCATTACGGAGAGCAGGGACTTCGAGGCTACGGCGGACAACGTCGTGGCGGCAAAGGTTCAGGCCTAAGAGGTCAGGGTAATAATGGGCAATGCCCATGGACTGGTTAGAACATTAGTTCTACCAAGATAGTCCACCCTTTTTTTAATATATTTAAGTTGTTTCTCTCTGGGTTATGTGTGTGCGGGGGTTAAATTTTTTCCTTCCATCCCATTAAAAGATACGTAATTACAGACTAAATATTTTGTTCGGGTATAAGGTGTAGCACACACACAACTTGTGTGAACTCTGGCTTTCACCGTCTCCCTCGTGTGCCACGCTTGTTCTTCTTCTCTTTGAGGTATCCGTTACGGAGCATCCATTCTATGTTCTCGTCGGATTTCTCCTCTGGAGTGTAGCCGTACAGCTCCTTGGATCGCTTGATGACGAGATCCGTGGTAGTCGTCTCCCCTTGTTCAGAATTCAGGCCGTTCACTCGCGTGGATAACATGGGAACGGTACTAATTAATGTGATGCGAGTACTCCAGCGGAGCACAGGCATACTGGAATACACAACTTCGATGAGAGAACTCACTATTTCGGGTTCCGAAAGAACCCTTTTACCCTCGCCGTCGAACTTTGCACAAGCTCTGCATCTCTCCAGCCCTCGTCAAGGTGTGTGTGGGCTAAATTTTATCTCCTGCTCATGCAACGTTGGATAACTTAATGAGAACGTCCGCGATACCATAGGTCGGGGAAGTCATGTCTGCTAAGGTAGCTGGTTTCACGGAGAACGAGGTCGAGTACTACTCGCGACAGATGGTCATGAAGGACTTCGGCGTCGAAGGCCAGAGAAGGCTTAAACAGGCCAAGGTCTGCGTCGTCGGACTCGGAGGTCTGGGCAGCCCCGTCTCCATCCAGCTCGCAACGATGGGAGTCGGCCATCTCAGGATCGTCGACAGGGACGTGGTCGACATCTCCAACCTCCACAGGCAGCATCTCTACGGCGTCGACGTGATAGGCTACCCGAAGGCCGAGGCTGCCGCCGAGCGGCTGAACCAGCTGAACCCACACATAACAGTTGAGCCCCTGCCCATCTCCGTAACGCCGGGCAACGCGGAGGATCTCATCAAAGGCATGGACCTCGTCGTGGACTGCCTCGACAGCATGGCACCTAGGTACTCCCTGAACAGGGCCTGCGTCAAGCTCGGCATCCCCCTGATCCACGGGGCCGTCATCACCCAGGTCGGCAACGCCACCACGATAATCCCGGGGGAGACGGTGTGCCTCGAATGCTTCCAGGGAGGTCTGGATGACGACTCCCTCCCCTCATGCGCCATCGTCGGCGTCCACCCCTCAATAATAGGCATCGTGGCGAGCATCCAGGTCTCCGAGGCGGTCAAGCTCCTCCTGGGGAAGACCCCGAGCCTCATGAACACACTGCTGTTCTGCGATCTAAGCGACCTCTCATTTGAGAGGATCACCCTGGCCCGGATGGAGAACTGCCCCGTCTGCGGGAGCGAACCTCGCTCCCAGCTTTCCCCTATAAAACATGAGCCGCTCCAGGAG
>JAUWDP010000207.1 GCA_030608725.1 Candidatus Bathyarchaeota archaeon | reverse complement strand
GAGGAAGAGGTTCCTCTCCAGGGCTGAGGCGTCGAGGACGTTCACGAGGACGTCCGGGTGCTCCACCGCGATGTACTCCCGGCTCACGAGCTCCTCGATGGAGTACGTGGAGAGGCTGTAGATGCCAGGGAGGTCGATGACGTCCACCATGTAATCTCCGAAGACCAGGGTCCCCTCAGCCCGCTCCACGGTCTTTCCGGGCCAGTTGCCCACGTGCTGATGAAGCCCCGTGAGCTCGTTGAAGATGACGCTCTTACCCACATTGGCGTTCCCAGCCAAGGCTATGCGGATGGGCTTCCCATGAAGCTGGCGCCTGGGGCGTCGCCCCCCTTGACGACCACGTTGAAGCCTGTGACCCATAGAACTTCCCCTCACATGCATAACTGACTAGTGATGGGGGCCGTGGGGGCGGTCCTTGATGTTGTGGTCGTCGTTCATATGGATGAAGACGCGGTTTGCCAGACCTCTCCCCAGAGCAAGGGAGGTGCCCCTCACCGAGACCTCGACGGGGCCGTTGAACGGCGCCGCCTTGAGAACCTTCACGTTTGTGCCCTTGGTCAGCCCCATATCCAGGAGCCTCTGGCAGGCGTTGCTCCCGCCCCTGACGAAGGCCACATCTCCTTCCTCCCCCGGCTTTAGATGAGACAGTTGGGTGAGGAGCCTGGGGTTAATATTCACCCTGGCGGCCTCACACTCGTCGCAGTTATCCACATCGAGGGGGCAAGGCGGGATCTCCATGCCGTCATCAGGGCAGACCTCCGGGGTGTCCATGACCTTGCAGAGGGCGGCAGCGGCCTCGTCTGAGAGTCCGTGCTCCAACCTGCAGGCCTCCTCGTGAACCTTGTCGAGGCCAATTCCTAGAACGTCGTGGAGGAACCTCTCCAGCAGGCGGTGCTTGCGGACAACATTCTGGGCGAGGGCCGTCCCCTTCCCGGTCAGGAAGGCACCCCTGTAGGGCTCATACTCCACCAGGCCCTCCTCGGCAAGCTTTTGGACCATCTGTGTGACGCTGGGGGGCGCCACCTTCAGCCTCTTGGCTAGCTCCGAGTTCTTAGCCAGCCGACCCTTCTCGTTGAAGGAGTATATGGCCTCCAGGTACTCCTCTACGCTGTTCCCGCTCAACGTTATCAGAAGTTAGGTGTGCCTAAATATTTAAACTTATCCTAAAAACGTCATGGGAGGGAGTAGAAGAACTTGGGTATATCCGACACTCCAGCCTCCCCGACGAGGGAGATCTCCTCAGAGATCATCCCGTCCCGGACCAGCATGTCTAGGACCCTGAAGTAGTCGTTGTTGGGCCTCATGTGCTCCTCCCGGTAGTACTTCGAGAACGTATCAGCCGATATCCCGTAGGCCTCCGCCCACGCTTCGGGTATCATCGCACGCCTCAGGTTCCGCACCTCCATCTTCCCGTGCCTCTTGAGGGCCACCAGGATACTCCGGGCCAGAACGTTGTCGTCCTGGTTCAGGCGGGGAACCTTCCTGCTCGGGTCCATCGTTGAGATCTCCACCATCCCCCTGGTCAGCTTTATGATCGAGTTCCAAGGTGGCGTGAACACCCTGTCGAACTCCTCCCTCACGTCGTAGAAGCCAATGGGGCTGCTGACGAACATGGCCTCGTCGTCGTTGAGGGCCACGACGCACGGCTGAGCCCAGTTGGCTATCCAGATCGTCTCGGGGTGCTCCGTCGATATCACGCCGAACAGGAACTCGCCCTTCACGGCCTTCGCCAGGAACCTGAGGGCCTCCTGCGGCGGCGTTATCCCGGTACTCGTCCACAGCATCCCCTGGATTTAACAGACTTTCAGGACTGTCCAGTTCCAGGTGTTCCTGCCAAAGGGCCAGTCTCAGCTCTTTAGCCAGGCGATTTTCCTGGTCAATGACACCGAGTTGAAGTTCGGTGATATAGGCTATGCTCCGCTGGCAGATATTGGCGCTCCCAGCCAGGGTATATGCGTCGTCCACCAGCATGAGCTTGGAATGTATCGTGGGATCCGTACCACCAATATGAAGCGTACAGATGACGAACTCGCCGTGATCTGGATTGGCAACTGAAATTCCTTGCAGATATTCAGCCGCTCGACGACGCTGCTGGATTTCGTAGTGTTTCCATATGGCCTTGTTCCGCCCCGGCACCAGGGCCACCACATCCACGCCCCGTTTGAGGGCTTCGCCCAGTTGGTAGACGATATCGGTATCCCGCCTCACACCGGTCGACGTTTCAACAAAGGGTGGGTCGTGAAAGGTAAAGAGATATTGATCCTCAATGTAGATGTATTGCCGGGCTTGTTTTATGGCTTTCAAGTAGGCGGCCCAGATTGTGTACTCGCCCTGATCGGACCAGGAATATCCCTTCCTCTTCTTGATCAGAGGAAAACTTCGCAGTACCTGGACCGAATGGGGACCGGATCTGGAAATTGGCAGATCTCTGAAGTAATCGGGCATAGATTCCTGGATTGGTGGTGACGTTCCTTCGGGGCTCGAGGAGTCGTTCCACCTTTCTTGGAAGGTTTGAACGATATCGGCCACAGCCGGTCCCCGTACTTTCAGGGCAAGATCATGGGTTGGTCCCCCTTTCGCAGGTCGTTCGGGGTTTTCAGCCGCGTGATCCGGCGTATCCCAGCGGGAGAAGAAGACGTCGGCCGAGCCGACTATGGCCGTCCAAAGGCCATCCGGCCCTCGCGTGGCATTGAATTTCTGGTGGTGACCGCCGACAATTCCAGGGAATCTCATATCTATGGCTCCATAGCTTTCTCTCTCTATGAGATTCTGGGCGAACTTCTTTGACTTGAGACCCATATTACCTTGACCGCTGCCCAAGAAGTAGACCCTCACACCGGTCTCGGCCGCGTCAAGCATGGTAGTCATGGCATCCTTCGCCGGACCGTTCTCACCTAAAAGTTTGACCGGGTCTATCCCCATGGCGGTTACGACGATGAGGCAATCTTCCGGATTATCGCAATTCAGTATCTTCTCCGCCCGGTAGTGGAAGTCACCCATAATGGCGGCGCCGTCGATCAGAGGTTCGACCAGGTTGCCGTCACTATATGGCTGGATCATCGAGGCCCGATGCCTGGTTTGGGGAGGGAAGCTGTCTTCCTGGGAAACATCAACGAACCACTTATCCTTAAGATCTTGGTGTGTGCTCATCGATCAGTACTAAGCCTCCATGATAAATATGAAACGAAGAGAGCAGTGGACGACGATGGTCCAGCCTTGGATTTCGTCAAGAAGCCCACCAATGACAGGCAATTGACCTTGGATGATGTGAAGGGCATCTCATTATTCCAGAGAGAAAAGTGGCAGAAAATATGCTTGGGTCCTAATTGCACTTCGCACAGCGAATGAGAAAGATCTCCAAAACAGTTACCCATAATCATACAAATGCTAGCTCATTTCTCAAAAAAAG
>JAUWDP010000236.1 GCA_030608725.1 Candidatus Bathyarchaeota archaeon | reverse complement strand
GAGGAGCTGCTCAGATAGATGAGAACTGGGAAGTCCGTGAGGTTCTCGTCGATATCGTTCGAGTCTATGTCAAGTTTCACACGCCTGCCCCAACCTTGAAACCAGCCCCCGCCGTCGACGAGCGATGTCTCGACCACATGGCCGAATCCCTGTTCAATGCTTAGGATGTAATCGCTCAAGCTGTCGAAGTTTGAGCTGATCGAGGTTTCACTGAGGTCGTACAGGTATACCTGGACCGCGAGGATGGACAGGGCTATCGCTAGGGCCGCGATGACGAGGACCTGCCCCTTCCTGCGCGACCTCACCGCCATGTCATCCCCCCAACTGCAGCTTCAACCGGTACATCGGACATTCTTCGGATGGGACGGCCACCAGGTAGTCGACGGATTCAACCGTGCGCCCCAGAAGGCCTCCATTGGAGATGTAACAGTCGTTCACGACTGCCCCCTGCTCATCGTATACAGTCACGTTGAAGGAGACGCCCGAGGGGAGGGCGCCCCTAAACAGCTCCTCGAGGTCCTGCCAGCTCTCCGAGTCCACAAGCCGGCCAAGGGTCCCATTTCTATCGATCCCTACAAGGGCCTGCATCCCCCAGACATCAAGGGGCTTCTCGCTGGATGTATCCAGTTCCAGCGGAACCTGGGAGGCGTAGAATAGAACCGTAGATATGATCGCGGCCGCCAGAATCGTGTCCAGCGTGTGGACCACACCGCGCCTAGTCATATCGATGCGGCCTCCTGAACATCATTTTGAACCTGTACAGAGCCCCCTCAATCTCAACGACATATGATACACTATACACATCAGAGACGACGTACTCGGCTCCGATGTCTACACCTGTCTCGAGGGGTATCTGAGGGTACGCTACCCACTCAGCCCAATATTGAGTCGAGTTCTGCCCAGTGATGACGAGGACTCTGGGGCTTCCATCTAGGAGACGAGGGATCGTGTAGTTTATACTGTCCTGAGCTTCACGGGTCTCGACGCCCCCGAAATCAACTAGGTCGTCTATGCCGTTCTCATAGGTCGTCTTGACCCATGCATCGCTCCGCCCATTGGTTGAGAGTCGCAGCTCATCTACCTTCCCCTCAAAGGGATAGCCCCCCGTGGAGAAGGTCAAAAGACCCGTTGTCGTGCCTATGGCGGTGCTGTAGGAGTCGGAGATGTCCTCCGTACCGTTGACGAATATTTTTCGCGTACTCCCACTCCTTGTCGCCGCTATGTGATACAGCGTTCCAGCGACTAGGGAGGTGTTACTCGTCAACCTGTCGTCGTCTAGAGCAAACCTCACGGTTCCATCGGCGCGAATCCACATCGAATACGATACATCGTAGCTCCCCTTCGTCATGACGTCCGGGGTCCCCGAATAGTCTACGACCGTGAGCCAGGCCTCTATGGTGATGCCATCCGTGATGTCGAGGGAGACATCGTTTCCGAAGTCCAGGTAGTCGTTGAGGCCGTCGAGGGCCAGGGAACCATCCACCACGCCTCTCACCTGATCGCTGCCCAACATGAGGCCATGGCTGGTCCCATGGTTTACGCTGGACCTGCTGTTCATCATCTGCGGAGGGGCGCCCCCAGGATTCTCGGACATGTGCCAGACACCGACATAGTCGTCATCCCACACGCTCATGGCCGGGACCTCTCCTACGTCGCCCGCGTAGTCCGAGTTGTCAACATGCTCGACGTCATAGTAGAGGTATAGCTTCGTGTCCGTGGTGTTTGAGATGGCGGGAACTCTCATCCAGAGCCATGCCTCCTCGTTCGTGGAGTCCCATGCCTCAATCTCGACGTAGCACTGGGTTACGCCGTCGCTCGTCGTGACGGCGATCTTCTTCCGGTTTGAGTCATCCAGCTCTTCGAAGATGAAAGATACGTTATCGTCGTATCTCCCAGACGAGTTGCTGATGTAGAGGAGGACGGGGAAATCCGTCAGTGCGCTGTCTACGTCTCTATGATCAAGCGTGATCGGGACTCTCTGGTCCCATCCATGAAGCCAGCCCGGGTCATTGAAGCTGTACTCGTGGGAAAGGTATGCGGCGTTCACTATCGAGTTGTTCTCGTATAGATCCACATCCAGCGAGTAATCATTGGGATTCAAGCGAGCGAAGGCACCATTATTGTGGGTGCTACCATTGATGTGCGGAAACGGGAGAACTCCGTAGCTGATCACCCCCTCGTCTTCCTTGGCGAAGCCGACGAGAAGCGCCGTTCCCTCGACGCTGTCGGGGAGTGTGAACTGCACGGTCCCGTCACCTGTGCTATCAGTGATCCCTGAGGCGGTGTACGTCGTGTTCCCGAATATGACGTAGTAGCTAAGCTGAGTGGAGAGGGGATATCCATCCCGTTCTGTGGATACCGAGAAGTTGTACGTGGTCTCACCCCCCTGGGACTGAGATGCGTCGAGGTTTAGGGTTATGTCGAAGATCGGCTCCATTTCAATCCTGAATGATACGTCCTCGATCCCAAGGGCTTGCCAGATGCTCCCGTAGTCGAGGGAGTAGGAGTTCAAGGAATTTAGGCGGGTCACCTTGTCGATGTCAAGTTCGTAGGCGCCTCCAGTAGAGGCGAGGCCGAAGTATGTGAGGTTGCCATCGACCCCCCAGTCAGTGGGTTCACCCTCTGACAACAGGATGTGCCTGGCTATCTGGTTGTATCGTCCCTCATCGAATGTTTCACTCTTCAGATAGGGCTCAGCCATCATGTTGACGCCGAATATTGCCCCCATGACCAGTAATATCATGGCTGAGGCTGACAGGGTGAAGTCGATAGCAGCGGTGGGCATCTAGAAGAGGCCCCCCATGAAGCTGACTACTAGGGTTTTGGAGATGACGAGGGTGGCGTACGCGGTAAGGATGAGGAGCGCGGAGTACCTGAAGCCTGAGGCGAAGTTCCCCTCGCTTATCTTGCCGATGAAGAAGCCGGAGAGCCAGCTGTGGAACATGATGCCCGCCTCGATTATTTGAGAGTCGTTGGCGGCGCCCTTCAGCATCTCAGCACCGCTCACAGCACCGAGGGCCAGAGAGGGAATGTTTGAGAGGGTCTGGATCGTGAATGTGACCGTG
>JAUWDP010000184.1 GCA_030608725.1 Candidatus Bathyarchaeota archaeon | reverse complement strand
ACCGGGAGGACGGACAGCGTCTACGATCCTGTCCATGCTGACGATAACGCAGTCTACAAGAGCACGCTCAACGTGGACGCCGAGGCTCTGGAGCCCCAGATAGCATGCCCCCACAAGGTGGACAACGTGAAGCCCATAGGCGAGGTGGCTGGCCTCAAGATCAACCAGGCCTTCGTGGGCTCGTGCACCAACGGGCGCCTCGAGGACTTGGAGGTAGCTGCTTCCATACTGCAGGGCAGGAGGGTGCACGAGGATGTCAGGCTCCTCGTAGTCCCTGCGTCAGCCGAGGTTTACCTCCAGGCGCTGGACTCAGGGGTTATACAGGACCTGGTCGAGGCGGGGGCGATGTTCAGCAACCCGAGCTGCGGGGCCTGCTTCGGCGGCCACATTGGCCTCCTGGCCCCGGGTGAGGTGGGCCTTACCTCTTCTAACAGGAACTTCCAGGGGAGGCAGGGCAGCCCAGAGGCGCTTGTCTATCTGGCCTCTCCGGCCGTGACCGCTGCGTCGGCTGTGACCGGCGAGATAACCCATCCGAGGGACCTATGATGACCGGGATGAAGGTGAGCGGGAAGGCGTGGAAGTTCGGTGACGACGTGAACACCGACCTCATCGTCCCGGGGAAGTACCTGGAGCTCGTGGACCCCTACGAGATGGCGAAGCACGCCATGGAGGGGATAGACCCAGACTTCCCAGGCAAGGTGAGCGAAGGGGACGTCGTGGTCGGAGGGAGCAACTTCGGATGCGGCTCCAGCAGGGAGCACGCCGCCATCGCCCTCAAGTACGTGGGAGTGGGAGCAGTGGTCGCCGAGTCCTTCGCCCGGATCTTCTACAGGAACGCGATCAACCTCGGCCTCCCGGCGCTGGAGTGCCCGGGGATAAGCGAGGCCGTCAGCGAGGGAGACTCCCTGGAGATCGACCTCACGGGGGGCAAGGTGGTGAACGCGACGACCGGGAAGGAGCTGGAATTCGTCCCCCTGCCCGGGTTCATGGTCGAGGTCCTCGGAGAGGGAGGGCTCGTAACGTATATCAGGAATCACCTGGATGAGTGGTAGATATGGCGAAGTACAAGATTGCGGAGATACCTGGCGACGGGATAGGGCCGGACGTGATGGCAGCGGCCGTCAAGGTTCTGGAAAAGCTTGAGGAGACACGGGACCTGAGCTTCGAGTTCAACAGGCTCGTGGTGGGCGATGAGCTCAAGGAGAGGACGGGTGTGGCCTTACCTCCCGGGACGATCGACGAGATCAGGAAGGCGGATGTCGCGCTCTTTGCTGCCGTCGGTGACACGGCGAGGGAGGTGATCCTGCCCATCAGGCAGCAGCTGGACCTCTACGTGAACCTGAGGCCGGCGAAGGTCTATCCCAACGTCCCCCACCTCAAGGAGGACGTGGACATCGTCATGGTGCGGGAGAACACCGAGGGGATCTACAAGATGATCGGCGACAGGGGCGACGGCTGGGGGATCAACGTCAGGGTGATCACCGCTAAGGCCTCGGAGAGGATAGCCAGGTACGCCTTTGAGTACGCCGTCAAGTACGACCGGAAGCTGGTCACCAGCGTCCACAAGTCGAACGTCCTTAACTACAGCTGCGGTGTCTTCCAGGAGGCCTGCCAGCGCGTCGCCGAGGAGTACTCGGGCGTCGAGTTCAACGAGGTCCTCGTTGATGCGTGCGCCATGAGGTTGATCCTGAGGCCGGAGGCGTTCGATGTCATCGTCACCACCAACCTTTTCGGGGACATTCTCTCCGACGAGGCCGCGGGGCTGGTCGGTGGATTGGGGATGACCCCGTCGGGGAACATCGGTGACGACCACGCTATGTTCGAGCCCATCCACGGCACGGCGCCGCGGCTGGCGGGTACGGGCAGGGCGAACCCTATGGCCACGATCCTGTCGGCGGGGATGATGCTGGACTGGCTGGGCGAAAAGGACTTGGCAGCGGTGATAGAGAAGGCGGTGATCGACGTCCTCAAGGAGGCGAAAACGCTGACGCCAGACCTGGGTGGCAGTTCCAAGACGATGGATGTCGCTGTGGCCGTGAGCGAGAAGCTCTAGGGCCCCAATATTCTCCCTTTTCCCGGGATAGTCTCCTTTCTTCTTTCCATTGGGTTGACCCTGAGTGATCCTGTTGTATTCCAGAAAAGTTTTAAGCAGGAACCGTCCTAGGAAAGGGTGCTTGGAGTGAATTGGCATGACAGGTGAATATTTCCTCCATCGATAAGGCAGAATTCTATCCGACCCCAGAGTTTAAGAACGTTCTCGCCGCAGCAGAGAGTCTGAAGGCAGAGTTCTCTATGCACTGGGCCAGGCAGCTGGATGAGAAGACCCACGGGAGGTTCATGGAGGGGCTTGAGCTCCTCCGAGAGTCCCTTACGGTACACTACAAGGAGCTCTACGCCAGGGAGCAGGCCCTCGCGGCGGCCGCCTCCGATAGCTACACCAAAAAGCAGAAGACCCTCTTGGTCTGGCTGGCGGGGAACTACGACGGGAGGACCGTCTACACTGCCCTCATAGAGCGCCTATCTGGGGACCTTGGGATCCCGAAGTCCACTGTGAGGTGGAACCTCCGGGGTCTCAGGGAGGCGGGGCTTATCAGGGCCGGGGACAGGGAGAACAAGGGGATCCCGGTGGTCCTCACAGAGATGGGGCTGCTGATGGCGGAATACCTGACGTCCGAGTGAGCCAACACGGAACACATTTAAAGACCGCTGTAATCGATTTGAACGAGGCAACATGACGGTTAAAGCCTACATAATGATGAACGCGAAGTCCGGAACCGAGGACGAGATCTGCAAGGAGCTCGCAGAGTATGAGGAGGTCGAGGGGGTGGCCACCATCTACGGCCAGTACGATGTGATCATAAAGGTCGCAGCGGAGGACATGCCCGGCCTCGACGACTTCATACTCAACAAGCTGAGGGGGATACCCAACATCATCCTGACAGCGACGATGATAATAAACAGGGAGTACCGCTGAGCCTCGAAACGTGTACATTCGGTCAGGCGCAAAGTTTATCTGCGCTTGAGCTTCATTTCCGTCATCTCGCCCTGGTAGTATAGTCAGGCCCAGTATTCTCGGCTGTCACCCGAGAGATCCCGGGTTCGAATCCCGGCCAGGGCGCCATTCTCTAAACCACGCGGGCATCGTGTCATCCATATAATGGCCTTCGTAGTAATTCTGTCATGATATGACCCTTCTCCGTCACAGATTTGGTGGAGCAATATTCGCCAAGGTCGCCGACTCAGGGGATCTGAGGGAAGCGTTGGACGACCACTGGATGGAGTCCGAGACCGTCATAGTCAAGCCCAACTGGGTGGCCGTCGAGCCCGGTGGCTTCACAGACGCGGAGATCAAGCCGAATATTAGCTCGGCGCGCGCGCATCGGCGAGCAGTGTCACGGATAGATATTAGCCCCCTGTTTTTGGCTGCGTCCTTGGAATGCGCTGTAGGCCCTTTAAATGTGTAAAAAAATGAGGATTGGAGAGATTTCTGAGCTCCAAAGTCTCAGCGGGTTAGAGGGTTTCCTCGAGCATGTCGATGAACTCCTCGGCCTGCCTCATGCCCTTCTCCCAGAACTCCTCCGTCCTGATGTCGAACCCGAGCTCCTTACCCAGCTCCCAGGGCGACTTGCTGGATCCCGCGG
>JAUWDP010000042.1 GCA_030608725.1 Candidatus Bathyarchaeota archaeon | reverse complement strand
GGCTCATGAGCCAGGACATGATGGATGTCATAGACAGGCTGGGGGTCGAGTACGATCCCATCCCCTTCTCAACACGCACCAACCTGGGCTTCAACAGGCTCTACTCGACGGTGACACAGGTCTTCATGGGCGGGGAGCCATTCACGACCTGACAGTGAAACTGTTAAATTCCCAGTCCACTCTTTCCTCTCGGAGATAATTTTGACTCTATATCTTACTCAAGACGAGGTCAAGTCGGTCCTCGACATGAAGAGCACCTTCGAGGCCGTGGAGAGCGGCTTCAGGGAGATGGGCAACGACAACATCGAGATGCCGGCCCGGGTCTACCTCCACTTCGAGAAGGGAGTCCTCATCGCCATGCCGGCCTACATGCCCGGCCTCGGTGCTGCCGGGACAAAACTTGTCACAGTCCACCCAGGTAACAAGAAGGACTATGGATTGCCCGCGGTGATAGCCCGCATCGTATTGAACAGCCCTGAGAACGGCGTGCCCATCGCCATCATGGACGGCACGTACATCACCGCCCTCAGGACGGGCGCGGCGGGGGCGACGGGCATCAAGTACCTCAGCAGGGAGGACAGCAAGGAGGTCGGCCTCTGCGGCCTAGGCGTCCAGGGCAGGAGCCAGGTTATGGGCCTCATGGAGGTGCGCCCAGGCGTCGAGATGGTCAAGGTCTACGACATCATCCCCGAGGCGAAGGACGCCTTCGTCAAGGAGATGGGCGAGAAGTACCCGAAGACCAAGTTCGTGCCCGTGGACTCTCCAAAGGCAGCAGCGGAGGGCAGCGACATCGTCATCACCTGCACCCCCAGCCCTGAGGCCTTTATGGACGGCGCCTGGCTCAAGAAGGGCTGCCACGTCTCAGCCATAGGGGCTGACACCGGCGCGAAGAGGGAGCTCATGACCAGCGTCATCCAAAAGTGCGACAAGCTCGTCGTGGACTTCATCCCTCAGGCCTTCGTGGTCGGGGACTTCGCGAAGCCCAAGGAGGAGGGGGTCATCACCGAGGAGGACATCTACGCGGAGATGGGTGAGATCGTTGCCGGCAAGAAGGAGGGGCGGACCAGCCCCGACGAGATAACCCTATTCAAGGCAACCGGCCTCGCCATACAGGACGTGGGCACGGCCCACAAGGTCTATACCCTCGCCAAGGAAGGCGGTATTGGGACGGAGATCTAGCTCACAAATTCAGGCGCAAAGCACACAGTTACTAACCCTTTTTTCAGTAATATCTGACTAATAGAGCAAACTATATTCGAGTCCAAGTCCAATTATACTCGGTTCTATACCTTGGTAACCTCACTAAGGGAACTGGTTTTATTAGAGATACGGGACATCGCCCACAGCCCTATCAGCGTCTTCAGCCCCGACGACAACGCCTCCCAGGTACTGGGGGTCCTCAAGGAGACCGACCGGTACGAGGCGGCTGTCTCGTCGGGGAGATCCGTGGGGCTGATCACCGTCAGAGACCTCCTGGGGGTGGACCAGCCAGCTCAGAGGAGGGTCGACAAGGTCTGGCGGGCCACAGGCTCGGTCTCCCCCTCGACCAGCGTCATCGATGTGGCTGAGCTCCTCGTGAGGAACAACGTCAGGGCACTGCCCGTCGTCGAGGGAGGGGAGGTGACGGGGATAATCTCCCAGGACGACCTAATCAGGATCATGTGCGACGTCGATGAACTCTCGGGCTACAGCGTCAAGGAGCTGCTGCGGAGCCCGGTCTGGTCCATGGACATCGACGAGAGGAACGCCTCCGCCCGCCGCCTCATGCTTGAGAGGGGGATAAGCCACGTCCCCGTCGTCGAGTACGGGAGGCTCGTGGGCGAGGTCACAGCCGAGACCATAGTGCATACGTTCATCACGCCCGCGTCCAAGACCACCACCGGGGACCGCGTCGGAGAGAGGACCTCCAGATTCCCAGGCCAAGTGATAGGCATCATGAACGCCCACCCCCTCTCATTGAGGCCCGACTCGACGGTCTTGGACGCTGTACGCGGACTCAGGGACCGGGGGAAGAGGGCCTGCTACATAACCGACGAGGGGAGCCGGTTGCTGGGCATCCTCACGCCCAGGGAGCTCCTCGCCCCCATCCTCAGGCTCAGGGTGCAGGAGGAGCTGCCCGTCTACATCATGGGCCTCTCCGACGAGGACTTCTTCGAGAGGGCGGTAGCGGAGGAGAAGGTCCGGAGGGTGGTGCGGAGAGGCAGGAGATTCAGGCCGGACATCAACGAGGTCTCCATCAGGATCAAGGTCTCCCAGACCCGGGGTCAAAGGAACCGCTACGAGCTGACGGCCCGCGCCCTGAGTCCCACTGGGCAGATTAACGCCAAGGCGGAGGGCTGGGACCTCCTGAAGGTATTCGACGAGCTCTGCACGACCCTTGAGAAGGCCATAGGGAGGACGAAGCCCGAGACTCCCGGGGGGACTAGGAGGAGGCGCTCACGGAGGTAGGGCGCGGCCAAACCTTTTAGCCGGTGAGGGGGATCCGTTTCCGGGTGCCAGATTGGAGAAGTTCACTGTAGTGGTCACTGAGCCCATCCACCAGGCTGGGATAGACTACCTGGAGGAGAGGGGCGTGGAGGTCATCTCGCTTCCCCCGGGCTCGGACATCAACGCGCTGAGGGAGGTGGTCCCCAGGGCTGACGGACTCATAACCAGGGGAAGTATCAAGGTGACACGGGAGATCATGGCCTCCTCTCCAAGGCTCAAGGCCGTGGGAGTCCACGGGATCGGCTGCGACCACGTGGACCTCGAGGCCGCGAGGGAGCTGGGGAAGGTGGTCCTCAACACGCCCACGGCCCTCACCGAGACGGTCGCGGAGATGGCCATCGCCCTGATGCTCTCCATGACCAGGAGGATAGTGAGCGCCGACAAGGCAGTCAGGGCAGGGGAATGGTCCCGCAAGTACGGAGACCTGAGGGGCGTCGAGGTCATGGGGAAGACCGTCGGCCTGATCGGCCTCGGCAAGATAGGCACGGCCACAGCCCGTCGACTGAAGCCCTTCGGGGTTGACCTCGTCTACTACTCTCGGACGAGGAAGGAGGACGTAGAGGAGGAGCTGGGAATGGAGTGGTTGAGCCTTGAGGAGCTCCTGAAGAGGAGCGACATCATCTCCCTCCACGTGCCCCACAACCCGGAGACGTACCACATGCTCTCGTCCGCAGAGTTCGAGATGATGAAGGACGGGGTCTACATCGTCAACTCGGCCAGGGGAAAGATAATAGACCAGGAGGTCCTCGTTGAGGCATTGAAGTCAGGGAAGGTGGCGGGTGCCGCCCTTGACGTCTTCGAGGTCGAACCCCTTCCCCAGGGCGACCCCCTAGCCTCCATGGACAACGTCATCCTGGCCCCGCACCTGGGGGCTAGCAGCCAGGAGGCGATGTGGCGGATGGCCACGCAGGTGGCGGACGGGGTCTTCAAGGTCCTGAACGGGGAGAGGCCTGACCATCCCGTCGTGATCTAGGGGGACCAGGGGTCCGTAAGGACTCCCCTTAACCTTTTTAAACGGAGAAGAGTCCTTCTTTTTGGCAAAAATGAAAGATGATAACACAGTCTACATCGGTAGCAAGCCACCTATGGCCTACGTCATGGCACTGATCACTGCCTTCAACAGATCCGGGGCGGATAGCGTCGTCCTCAAGGCGAGGGGGAGAGCCATCTCCAGGGCCGTGGACGTCGCGGAGATCGCGAGGGGCCGCTACCTAAACGACCTCAAGGCCGAGAAGATCGAGATCGGATCAGAGCAGATGCCAACAGAGGACGGGAGAACTAGAGGAGTCTCTACTATAGCGATAACGTTGCGGAAGGGAGGCGAGGCGGCGGTGAAGGCCGAGGCCCCGCCCGAGCCCGCGGAGGAGCCCAAGCCCGCTGAGGAGACAAAGGAAGAGCCCAAGCCGGAGCCACCGACCGAGGTCAAGGCTGCACCGAAGATAGACGTCGGCCTCTCCGATATCAAGGGAGTCGGGAAGACCACCGTGGAGAAGCTGACGGATGCAGGATACAAGAGCCCCAAGTCGATAGCCAGAGCCAAGCCAAGCACACTGTCGGATAAGACGGGTCTTTCCGAGAAAGTCGCGACTAAGATAATCGACGCTGCGAAGGAACTTCTGAATAGTTAACCTACCACATTTAATTTTTCTATTTCAATGCGTGTCATAGCGTAATAGGCGCGTATCCTTATCCGTTATGCAATCGACGGGAAAATTACGATTATCGTTGACCAAACTCCGAGTTCAGGCTATCAAAAAGGTTTAAAGTAGACGGGGGATGAGGATTCTTAACAAGTAAATGGAGCGTAATTCCGTCGCCAATTGTAAAAGTTGATAAGGACGCGTGTGAGGGTGCCGGGGTCTGCGCTGAGGTCTGCCCCATGAACGTCTACGACATGGTGGACACCGGGGGAGGGAAGAAGGCGGAGCCCACCCGGGCAGAGGACTGTATCCTCTGCATGGCCTGCGTGAACGCATGTCCGACCCAAGCCATCATAGTCGAGGAGTAGACACCTAATCCGGTTCTAAGCCTCTTTCTGAATTTATTTTTAATATTCTATCCGCGGACAGCTATAGCTCTCACAATGTCGGCTGTATTCTCGCACCAGTCGGCTATGGTCTCCAGGGCATCTAGGAACTCATTGAGGAGTATCAGCGCACCCAACGAGAAGCCAGGGTACTCCAGGTTGGCTAGGTAGTACCTGGCGACCGAATAGAGCTCATCAAGCTCCTCTTCCAGCATCTCGACCTCGTCAGCGAGGCTGAGGGCCGCCTTGGTGTCCTCGTGCAAGGCCTTGACACATTTGCTGAGTACAACGACGCAGTCAACGTTTGCCTTGCACATGTTGAGTGCGGCCTGCTTCATCTCGTCCGGTGCCTTATCAAAGGGGATGATGACGAGTATCCTGCCGGCCTCCTTGGACCAGTCCGCGACCCAGTCAACGGCCCTGACGAGCTCCATTAGGTCCTCCCTCTCCTCGGGGAACATCTCGTTCTTGGTGAGCTCCTCGACCATTGTCCTCCGGAGGGCATCGGCTTTCATCTCTAGCTGTGAGACGCTCTCGAAGAAGGCCTTGCTGTCATTTTCGAGGCAATTTGCTGAGGCTTCCACCATCTTGTATAGGTCCATTACTGCGTTCTGTGTGAGCTCAAGATGCTCCTCAACCATCTTTAGGACGTTCTCGCCACGCTTTGGTGCGAACCAGCCGAAAAGTCTTCTCGCCATTTACGCAACCTCTGATCTTTTCACGCCTTCAAATATATACTTTCTCAAACTTTCCACCTTTTCTCATAGTATGTATATTACTAGGATCCCTATCGGGATGGCGTAGAAGAGAACCGCAATCGCCAGGGCCATCCTTGGGGATGATGCCACCAGCTCCGCAGTCCACCTCACGAGCCTGCTGAAGGGTTTTAGGAGGGGCATGAAGATGAGGGCCCCGATGAGGTTGATTGTGAGGTGGACCAGCCAGACGCCGAGGGAGACTGGGTCTCCCGTGGCCAGTGCGGCGATCATAACGTCGAAGACAGTCCCGATGTTGGCCCCCAGGATGTAGGGGAGGATGTAGTAGTCGGCGAGGATCGCCCCGCTCCCCGCGAGTGGTACGAGGATGGAGACCATGACCGATGTGCTTGGTACGATGATCGTGAAGATGAATCCGGCGAGGAAGGCTCTGAAAGGCTTTGCGAATGTGGCCCTGATGAGGTTCCACGACCGGGGCATGCTGAAGATGGCGGTCATGTACGTTTCGAGGGCCATGAGCGCCCCGATGAGCATCGCCCCCCCGATGATGAGCCCCAACCATGCTGGGATGAACTCAAAGAGCACGTCAATCCATGGCGTCGCTATTTCGATTATATCCGGGAACGCGCTTATCCAGGGAGCTTTAATGAAGACGTCCTTGCCCCTTAGGGCTATGTTACTGAAGAACCCGAAGAAGAGCTCGGCGGGGTAGAACAGGAGCAGGGTGAAGAGGTTGTATAGGACGTGGGACATAGTGATGTTATAGCTGGCCGTGAGCCTCTTGCCCCCCCGGAGATGGCCGAGTACAGAGACGAGGAAGGGCGTCACTGCCGTTCCTATCTCAGCCCCGATGATTGTCGCCACGGCGAGAGCGAGGGGTATCACCCCTGATGACGCGAACGTAACGACGATGGAGTCGAACGCCCCGCTGCTCTGGATAAGGGCGGTGCCGACCCAACCAGCGAAGACTCCGCTCGTCGTATCCTGAATGAGGAGGACGATCTTCTCGGCGAGGGTCTCACCCATGATGACGGCGGAGGTCTTGATGACCACAATGCCAGATACGAAGAAATAGATCGCAAGGATGGAACCTATAGCGTTCTTGTATCTGGCAGCCACGCGAATTCAAGTATAACTTCGTATATGAGATAAAAACCTCATTTACATAGGATATATAGGCTATATGAGACTCTATAGATAATTATGTACTCTAAATTTCATCTGTGACCCCATAAATTAGAGTAGACACACGCCAAACTTCTCCAGCAGCACATTCAACCCATAGAGGGGAAGACCCACGACGTTGTAGAAACACCCGTGAACTTCCTCCACGATGACTGCGCCAATACCCTGGACAGCGTAGCCCCCCGCCTTCCCCAGGGGCTCCCCAGTGGCCACGTATCTGGCGATCTCCTCCTCCGAGAGAGGCTGGAATGTGACGTGGGTCTCCACAACATCTGTCTCCATCCGCTTCGAGGAGGCGTCGACCACTGCCAGGCCCGTGAGGACCCTGTGAGTCCTTCCCTGGAGGGCTCCGAGCATCTCCGTGGCCTCCTGGTCATTCATGGCCTTCCCGATTATCGTATCGCCCAGCACCACTATCGTGTCAGCCCCCACCACGATCCCATCATCTAGCTTCGAGGCGACATAGTCCGCCTTGGCCTGAGCGTTCCTGATGACGACCTCCTCGGGGACCCCTTCGTCCTCCTCGTGAACGCCATCGGGCTCCACCACCTCAAAGGGCACCCCCAGCTGCTTCAGCAGTTTCACCCGCCTCGGGGAGGAGGATGCCAACACTATTTTAGGCAGCCCTGCCGTTCTCACCATATTGTAAAGGTCTATTGACGAGACGTTTAAAGGATGGTGGAAAGATGGAGAAGATCTACTACGACAACATCGAGCTCCCCATAGGGATAGTCTGGGCGGCGACCACGGAGAAAGGCTTGGTCCGAGTGCACGCCCTCGGGACAGGGGAGAGGTTTAAGGCCGGGCTTAGGGGCCTGAAGGCCGAGCTTATCAAGGAGCCGGACAGGTTCGTGGATCTGAGGAGGCAGCTGAGCTCATGGGCTGAGGGCAACCTAACGGATTTCGACCTACGCTTTGACCTGAGGGGAACGGAGTTCCAGAAGGAGGTCTGGCACGCCATCCACAGGATCCCCTACGGGAAGCTCTCGTCGTACGGCCTGCTGGCCAAGGACATCGGGAGACCCGCAGCCGCGAGGGCGGTGGGGAACGCCGTCGGGGCCAACCCCCTGGGGATCGTCATCCCGTGCCACCGGGTCGTCTGGTCCAACGGGGGCATCGGGGGCTTCGGAGGGGGCTACGTCAAGGAGAGCCTGGACGTGAAGAGGCTGTTCCTGAACGTGGAGGGGGTTCTCCCCCGCGTTGAGGGTAGACCCGAGGACGACGTTGATCTTAAGAGCTTCTTCACCTAATTTCATTCCATGAGCGCACTCGAAGGAGTCAGGGTTCTAGACCTCACCCACGCCCACGCCGGCCCCATCTGCACCATGTTCCTGGGGGCCATGGGGGCCGAGGTCATCAAGATAGAGCCCACCTGGGGCGAGATGACACGGATGTTCCCGCCCCTCGTCAAGGGGGTGAGCCCCTACTTCATGTTCGTGGACCGCTGCAAGAAGGGGGTCACCCTGAACCTGAAGGACCCCAGGGGGAGGGAGATGTTCATGGAGATGGTGAAGAAGGCCGACGTCGTCGTGGAGAACTTCTCCGCCGGCACGATGGACCGCCTCGACTTAGGCTGGG
>JAUWDP010000180.1 GCA_030608725.1 Candidatus Bathyarchaeota archaeon | reverse complement strand
TCGGGAGGCTGATGGCCGCCCTCGGGATCTACGTCATCGAGGCGCTGGACGACGCCATCCTCAAATGAGCGCCTGGACGTTGCTGGCCCCCGTCGAAGGAGATAAATCCGACTAGTCCACTTGAGACCTGTTGGTACATATGTTCAAAGTGAAGATGGTTGATGTGGACGGAAAGAAGTTCCACGGCCTCAAGGTAAAGTTCGACGACATACCCCCCCTCCTCCTGCTCAAGGGCGGGAAGGGCTTCGTGATGTGCGGTTACCTCAACATCGAGGCGGCCGAGAAGGTGGGCTCCGCGGCCGCGATTGTCAGTGGCGTCAACAGCTTCGAGGACGTCCTCAACGCCGAGATCAAGGCTGTGACGACGAAGGCCAAGGGCCTCGGGGTGGAGACGGGCAGGGTAGTCCGAGAGGTCATCGGGCTCCTAGCGTAAACGTGACGCATTAAAGAGGAGCCCGTTTTTCCCTCAGTTAGCCCGTCCCCTACTCCTCAAGCTCTACGATCTTCCTCGTGGACGTGTGGCCGCTCAATATCGTAGCGCGCCTTCCGAAGTGCCTCCGGAGGACCTTGAGGACGGCAGTGTTGGCCTTCCCCTTCTTCCTCGGCGCCTTGACCCGCACGAGGAAATGACCTTCCCCCAAATCCTCGACGCCCTCCTCCCTCGAATCAGCCTTGACGTCCACCGTGATCCTCATCTGACCTGACCAGACCTAGAAGATTATGTGGAAGAACAAGGTAATTGCGCAATAATAAAACTGATCAGAAAATTATGATCTCCCGTCAGGAGATCTGATCTGAGGCTAGTCCAGTTCCCCCAGGGTCTCCTTCACTGCCTCGATGGTCTGCTCGGGGAAGTCCTTCAGCAGGCTCTCCAGCACCGATTTCGCTATGTGCTTCTTGAACCCCTCCTCGTTCAATCCCGTGGAGTACTTCCTCCTGGTCCCCCCCTTACACGTCTCCTCAACGTAGGCTAGCACGCCCTCGTCGCACATAGCGTTGAGGAAGTTTATGATGGAGGCCCTGGAGATGGTCCTCACGCCCTCAAGCTGCTTATTCACGTGCTGGTATACATCCCTGGAAGTGACGCTCTCGGGGTCGTCGTCCCAGACCATCCTGAGGACCTCTATCTGATAATCCCTCAGGACCTTCTCAAAACCTGCCTTGCCCGGATCTATTACAAATGGCATTTTATTCCACCTGAATTACCCACATACGTTTTCCTCACTAGATATAAGATTTCGCATAAATTAAATGAAAAAATAAATATTTTCTTTATAAATATTACTCTAAAACATGTTTATCTAGAACATAGCATTTGAATATGCCTTCGAATACCTTCTTCTCCCCGACGGACACCTCGACCTCCACGTCCCTTCTCCTCCCCTCCACGCCCTTGACAGATGCCCTGGCCACCATCGTCTCTCCGGCCTTCACCGGGGCGACGAAGCGGCAATCAACTCCCCCGAGCACCACGTTGGAGTGGTTGACCGCGGTCATCGCCGCGTAGTCCGCGAGGCCGAACGTGAACCCCCCGTGCACCAGGCCATGCTCGTCCACCGCCATCTCGTCCACGGTCTCCAGCTCGGCTACCGCCTCGACCCCCTCCTTGAGGCTGACCATTCGTCCGACCAGCCTTGGAGAGGCCTTTCTGTGTGTTTTCAAATCCATCTACATATCCACCGATAGGCCTGAATTACCTAGTCAGCTCTAATTAATGTTATATGTGCTCTTCAGTGACCTAACTTGAGAAGGATGAAGCTACTCACATACAAGACTGGGATGGACATCCGCCTGGGGGCCCTCGTCAAAGGATCTGTACTTGATCTCAACGTGGCCTTCAAGGGTTCGGACATAAAAACCGGCCTCGACATGCTCTCCCTTCTACAGTTGGGGGAGAAGGGCCTGAAGGGAGCCAGGGAGGCGGTGGACAAAGCGGCTCAACTCATAGATGAGGGAGAGGAAGGCGCCCTCAGAACCAAGGGGACCCTGCACGGGATAGATGATGTGGAGATCAAGGCTCCCATTCTGCGGCCTCGGAAGAACATCGTCTCTGCCTTGGCCTCAACTACGCTGAGCACGTCCGTGAGGGAGGGCACGACAGGGATCAGGAGCGGGCCCTCCCCCAGAATCCCATCTACTTCACCAAGGCCCCCACGACGGTGACGGGGCCCTTCGACGATATAGTCTATCCGAGGGCGACTGAGAAACTGGACTACGAGGTGGAGCTTGCTGTCGTGATAGGGAAGGAGGGGAAGTACATCCCGAAGGCAGAGGTCTACGACCACGTGGCTGGCTACACGGTCTTCAACGACGTCACCGCCCGGGACCTGCAGAGGCTCCACGCCCAGTGGTTCAAGGGGAAGAGCCTGGACACCTTCGCCCCCATGGGGCCGTACCTCGTCACACCCGATGAGGTGGGGGACCCTCAGGATCTGGCTATCTGGCTTAAGGTGAACGGCGAGGTCAGGCAGAGCTCGAACACATCGAACATGATCTTCGACATCAAGACGCTCGTCAGCACGCTGTCCGAGGGGATGACCCTGGAGGTCGGGGACATCATAGCGACGGGCACACCCTCGGGAGTGGGCAGCTCCCATCCTTCGGGGTTCCTCAAGGTCGGCGACGTCGTCGAGACGGGAGTAGAGAAGATCGGAGTACTAAAGAACAGAGTAGTCAAGGAAAAATGACTGTTCGGACAAAGGCGTCCTGAAAAGGGCCCTATAATTTTTTTTTAGTAAATAACCAGAACCTAAACATTAAAAAGGGTAGATTTGGGCCCGACGCAAATGTTTATATTGCAATCTTCTGTTGGGTTTATAGTTTCGAGGTGTAAAAAAAGGTTGAGTGCACCCGGTTACGGTGGACAGCCAATAATTATTCTTAGGGAAGGTACTGAGCGCAGTCAAGGATCCGATGCTAGGACCGCAAATATTCAGGCGGCCCGCATAGTTGCCGAGGCGGTGAAGACGTCTCTCGGCCCCAAGGGGATGGACAAGATGCTAGTCGACAGCTTCGGTGACGTCACTATCACCAACGACGGCGCCACGATGCTGAAGGAGATGGACGTGCAGCACCCTGCGGCCAAGATGATGGTAGAGGTCTCCAAGACGCAGGACGACGAGGTTGGGGACGGCACGACGAGCGTCGTGGTCCTCACCGGTGAGTTCCTCGGCAAGGCCTTGGAGCTGATGAACAAGAAGATACACCCCACGGTAATAATCGACGGCTACAGGGACGCCCAGGAGCAGGCTCTTAAGTACCTGGAGGAGATCTCGATAAATGTCGACCCCCAGGACAAGGCCGTCCTCAAGAAGGTCTCAAGGACCGCCATGGCGAGCAAGCTCATCCACGGATACAGCGACTACCTCTCAGACGTTGCGGTCGACGCAGTGCTCCAAGTCGCCGAGGAGAAGGACGGCGGATACGAGGTCGACCTTGACATGATTAAGCTGGAGAAGAAGCCGGGTGGCTCCCTCACTGACACCGCCCTCATCAATGGGCTGATAATCGACAAGGAGGTCGTCCACGCCGATATGCCCAAGCTGGTGAGGGACGCCAAGATCGGCCTCCTGAACGCAGCCATGGAGATCGAGACGACGGAGTTCGACGCCAAGATCCACAGAGAGAGCCCCGACGATATGCAGGCATACCTGGACCAGGCGGAGACCATGCTCCGGGCCCTGGTC
>JAUWDP010000032.1 GCA_030608725.1 Candidatus Bathyarchaeota archaeon | reverse complement strand
CAGCACACTTACGCATAAGCTCCATCCTCTCCTCCCATGTGGACCAATCCCCTCTATCCAATTTGGCTGCGGCCTCATAGAAAAGTGGATTTGAAGTTGAGCCATAAGCTTGCCATAGCGGACCCGGCAGGCCCATGTCGGTATAGAAGTAGGCGAAGGCATCGGCGTCGTCTCTTGATACAATAGTTGAGATCCAGCCACCCGTATAAACGTGGAATAGACCATCGGCTGGATTCCCGCTGTACCAGATTGGAGTTGCCTCAGAGCTAATCTTATAGTTCCTCTCGGTTGTGAAACCAAGATCCTCTAATACGTCTGCTGTGTAGTCACCTATCTGGAGCCTTTGATCCTCTGTCCTGATGAGCACTTTTATTACGATGTCTGTACCCTTGTAAGTCCATTTCCCAGCAACGATCTGGGCTCCCATCTCCGATAGCTCCCTGAAGATGGTCTCCCTCCCCGCCTCAGTGTTGTATGCATACTTGGACTCGAGTTGGACAGCGACTTCGGCAAGCTTACCGTAGTCTGGGAACGCAGACACTATGGGCAATATTTTGGGCTTGGCTAGACCTTGCATGATCTCATCAACAATGTAATCCCTGTCGATCATTACGTTCATTGCCTCCCTGATCTTTTCATTGCTGAAAGGATTGAAGCTCCCATCGGAGAACTCAGGACCGTACGGGTTGAACATGAGCTCGTAATAGAGCCCATACGCAACGTCGTAGTCCAGAAGCTCTGACGCACGCGCATCAGTGAATAGATCTGCGTCGGAGAAGTCACTCAGATAGATGTCCATATCCCCTTGGAGTAGCTTGCTGTAGACGTTAGCCTCGTTTGCTTCTGTCTCGTACAGTATCTCGTCGAGCCAAGGACCGTAAGGTACCTCGTCTTGCGCGAATAATGTGAATACTGGTGTTATTGCTCCTAGTATGAAAGTAGCTAACAAAAGGTATAGTTTGATCTTTTTCATTGTTAGTCAGTAAATAAAATATCTGAACTAGGTATAAAAAACTTTCACGCGCGTGTGCGCGCGCGCGCTAGGTTTAGGGGTTCTCCAACTGGAGTATAACTTAGCAGCTACAAGCCGGAGCCAATCGCCCATCTCCTAGACGAAAGTAGTCCTCTCTACGGCTCATCGTTGATCCATTTTTTGTACAATCACTTCACAGCGTGGGATCGCACAAGTTCGAACATCCACATTTATCATGCGAAATGTCATTCCTCATGGGGAGACTCTTGTTTGAGGACGTACAACCTCGCTCTTCCCCTTTTTCCGATCGTATCCAATACATCCATGTGCCGGAGGCAGTAGGTCATCTTCTGAGCGATATTCGTCCTCAGTTTTAGTGCTTCGGCCAGCTCCCTTGTCGTGAACTCCTCGGGAAGCGCCTCCGGTAGGAGCTTCCGGAAATCGGCTGGCGCCGAGAAGGTGGTTCGCTCGACCACGTCTAGGAGTCGTCTGTCGTGGACGCTCCATCGCTTCCGCTTCCAGCTTCCCCTGCCATCGTCGATGAGCTCCTCCTCCGAGTGGACCAGAAGCGCTTCCAACGAGAAGTTGAGCTCCTCCATCAGGTGGGGGATGTAGACGAGCTCGAGGAAGATATCTTCCACGCGTCCCCTCCTGGGAGATCTCCTCCGGGAGATCCTCTCGCCTTGGCGGTTCAGTCTCACGATCCACTTCGTCTGAGGTATGGGGTGCACGAGCCTCACTGGGTGGCGCTGGACAAGGTTCTCCAGCTTTGTCTTTATAGCTGAGAAGTTGCCGGTCTGGATCTCGATCAGCATGTCGCCTCTTACGACATCGACGATGTAGCCATCGACCCATGTTTCCATGCGGTCGCCGGGCTGGGAGTACCATTGTTTGACCGAGTCGTGCAGAGATGTCTCGCCCACTTTCTCTCAGCCCACATGCTCCGACTTTTCACACTTCTAGTTAGCTCGATATACTTTGGATGATTTCTCTGGCTCTCTCCGTGTTGAATATGTTGCAGGTGCACTGCTTCCCGAGCTCGACGGAGGCCTCTCCGACCGTCATGACTCCCTGTTTCACTCGTTCGGCGACAGCCTCAACCAGCCTCGGCGAGATCATCGCGTGGCCGCACATTGTGCAGAGCTCCAGTATCTTGGGATCTGGGAGGAGCTCCGTTCGCCCCCAGGTGCCGAGGCTCATGTTCACGGTGTGGGGCTCAAGTCCCGCCCTCCTGCACGCCTCGAAGACCTCATCGAATACCCCGCTCACGACGACGCTGAACCCCAAGTCGGCCTCCCCAAGCTCCTTCAGAACCCTCTCGACGGCCTCCCTGCTCGTGTAGACCGCGTGGCCTTCTCCCTCGTCCACGAGCTCCCGGCAACCTGCCACCTCATCCAGCGTGGAGCTCCTGTGGACGCCTCCATTCATGCGCGGCTCCCAGCCCTCAATGTAGCGGAGCCTCTCCTCGCCCCTCCCCGCAATGAGAGCCAGGGGCTCGTAGCTGCGGAGTATCTCCAGAATCCTCTGGACCCGCGGTTCTAGGGGTCCTCCGTACCTCCTCTGGGCCTCCTCCTCGACGTCGAGCATGAAGAGGACGACGAAGTCTCTCTCCAAGGACTCCCTAGGACCCCTCCTGTGGTGGGTGTGGGTCATGCCAGTGGCCTCCCGAGGCCCACGTTGGTCTTGCCGTTTATCAGGGGCTCGAACCCGTGTCTTTCCATTTCCTCCTTGAAGGGTATCCCATGGTCTCGGCACCTTACGACTACACATAGTGTGAAGACGGTCTCTATCTCCCTGGCCACCCTTTCTAGTCGCTCCAAGACTTCGAAGCCGTTCTCCTCCACTGTTTTACATTCTACTATGATGGAGAGCCCCTTCTCCCCGAGGATCGAGGGATCCTTGAACTCCCCAGTCTCAGGGTCGATGAGACCCGTTACGGGGCTAAGGGGTTCGAACTGCACCTTGTCCGCGAGGGCGGTGGTGACCCTCTGGACGTCGGCGAAGGTGGACGAGATCCCCGGACGCCCCATCTCGACGGCGAAGCCCACCTCCCCCTCCCTGAAGCGGCCTGTGACGTCGTTGGTCTTCATCTCAGAGGTCCCTCTGCCGGATATCTCGGTGTCGGGGTGGAACGTTAACGGGTCGCTGAACTGAGCCCTGAGGATCCTGGACCACCCCAGCTCTGGCTGGTGGAGGGCGTCGTAAGCGCATACGCCGCTCTTGAGGCAGGCCCCGCACTCGACGCAGGCGTCTTGGTCAACATAGACTCCATCTGGCCCTACTTTGATCGCTTCCACGGAGCAGTATACCACGCAGGACCGGCAGGCTATGCACTTCTCTCCATCGATCTTCATGTTACCAATCCCTCAACAAGGCCGATTCGCATGCGGGTATCGTCTTAAAAAGGATTGGCTTGAGATTATAACTTTTTCAAATCAATCTATTTCTCGAATGGTTATTTTGTGTAAATCAGGCTTTGATTGTGAGCGAGGGGCCGTTGAAAACATGTTCATTATTTTTCAGGGTCGATTCAATTAATTTTTTAATATTGTATAATATCGCTGAGCCCTTTTCATTTACCCCTTCATAACAGATTTTACTTAAATTATCGTAATAGTCTACCAATGATCTGATGTAATCGGATTTTTCATCACTGAAGGTTTCAGAAATTATTGCGATTGGTGTTTTTATATCGTTCTTTTTATCATGTTCTAGATCGTTTATATCTTTGAATATGATGTAAAGGGCTCTATACACGTTGATCAACGATGTGAGTTCACCTATTCTATCTGAATCAACACCCATTTCGAGGAGAGGCAATTCGATGAATATGTCGATGTCCATGCTTTTGCTATTGTAGCATTCAATCGAATATTTTACTACATCATCAAATGTAGGAGATTTTTCAATTTTCTCTTTATAGATATTTTCGAGCATAGCTACGCACAATAGTTTGTTAAAATAGTTCGAAACTTCATTACTATAAGACGTAAATTTACCTTCTTGGTTGAAAAGGACCAATATTCTCAATAATTCTATTATGTAAATAGACATCTGCTCTTTTGTGAGTATTTCGTCATAAATGTCGTCTAGGATATTTACCATCGCATCAAGTAAAAGAGATTTTTTGAGAAGGTTATCTGGGTAGTTTGGGATTATATCATATATAACTTTCGTTCTAAGTGTTTTTTCATGATTTTTCCATTTTGAAATTATGTTTTGTGCTGAGGCTTTAAGAACATCTGATAATTCCTCCTTATATGTAGAGTTGTTTATGTTAATGTGTTCTAAAATATCTGTCAATAGGTCTATGCTTTCATTGACTGTTTCGAAATAAAGGTTTGATATGAAGTTTTCATCATCTTGTTTCATAAATGCCATTCTTCTCCTCAACGTAATTTTGTGTTGGATCGTCTGTCTTTTAATTTATGATATAGATATTCCCACCATTCCCATAACTCGGGAGCGTCAAACCTTGTTCGAAATCCCATCGTAATGTCTTCCATTTTATCCCACATCCAGATTGCTGGGACTGCCATAAGTTCATCTACGACGTCTATGTCGATCAATCTCTGTTTCACGAGAACCCCTATGCCTTCGAAATAGGCTGCAATTGAACAGTATTTAGCGAAGGCATCGGTGTTATTCTCTGGGCCGTAACGCTCAAGATAATCATCAAAGTCCTCCCATTGCCATTCGAAAAACATTTCAGACCATGGTTTCATGAAATCCCAGGCCCTGAATTGGCTGTAAAGATTCATGAAAAGTTGTGCTTTCCTCGTTTTGATTGTGTTCCTTGATATGAAGACATAATACGCCCCACATGCGATGAACGCGAAAACTGGCGTGATGTCTTTAAGCATTTGATACATTGTTAAATTTTCTGGAAATATGTTTGACAAATCAACAAATAACAGAACCATTTTAGTCTCAGTAAAGACATAGATTAAAAGGGTATAAGTTTTTAGAAAAAAAAGGATGTGTGCTGGGCATATCTAACTTTATGTGCACCAGTCGTTATTATACTCCGGATATTTAGATTCTGGCGTCCACTCCCCGCGCGCGCGCTCTTCTAATTTTATTTGCTTGTATTGAACCCAGAGTTGGGCAACGTCTTTTAGATGATTTAAATCGAACTCCCAAAACGCTATGACCTTACGTTTCCTCGCCCATGTCTGAATTTCTTCGGGAACGAGTTTATTTTCTAGTTCCATCGCTGCTTGGAGTTCAGCTTCTCCTATATCTACTATCTTTGCTTCCATGAGTTTTCCGAGATACTTGTGGACTTCCAAAATCGGCTTAAAATTAAACTCTACATATCTCTTATAGTACATCTGGTAGTTATTCAGTTGCTTCAACGTCGCCCTGCCAAGGAGTGCGAATCCTTTCATGCGTGGCATGTCTTCTTGCTCCTTCTTTCTTGGTACTTTTAGAGCTCCCCATCTCGGAGCTGAGGTTCAGCTAATAATACTTAATATCAGTCGAACCTTATTCTAAATTGAGTATATATTCTATATAACGTTATCCAGCAGTGGCGGAGAGGGCGATGTCTATTGTTGGAACGCTAAATATTTGCATACGCTCCGAAATTCTCTAGCGTTTTCTCCTTATCACTATGAGGGGCTGGTTGGAGAGGCCGTTCAGGAATTTCTGGTCGTACATGACCTCCAGCCTGAGGCCCCTGTCGTCCAGGAGCTTCAGCACCAGGTTGTCCCTGACCCAGGCTGGGACCTCCCCCGAGAAGGGCTGGTTCCTGACCTTGTTCTGACTCTCCCGGCTCATAACTAGACCTTTGATCCATATCTAGTTAAGAGAAAGTGTGTGGGAGGCGACCACCCACAACCGCGAGGATGCCCTGGCTCCGGCTCCCCAGGGCTGGTTACACGTCGTCGGAAACGGTTGCGGCCATCTCGGGTTTAGCCGTGATCTCGTCGTGGTCGGGGATGATGTCCTCGACGTTCCTGATGGCGTCGACGAGGAGTCCACCCAAGCCCGTCAGGGCCCCGATGAGCCCTGCGAAGATGAAGATGAGGGCCATCCCGGCGCCGGGGCCCGTGCCCACCAGCCATCCGAAGACGGGGGCGAGGGAGCCTCCTGGCATCATCGCGGGCTCCATTAGCCGGTCGGCCAGGGGGCCCGCGACGAACATTGCCACTGGCTGGGAGGCCTGAGCGATGAGGGCCCTGGTGGAGAAGACCCGGCCCTGGAGTTCCGGTGGGATCTTCGACTGCCAGATGGCCTGGCTGCAGCCGTTGGTGATGGGATTGACGAATAGGAAGAAGAAGGCCGCGATCACCCAGAGGGGGGCGCTCCGGCCAAGGCCCATGAGCACGTTGCCGAGCAGGGAGCCGGAGACGAGGCCCAGGAGGAGGCCGTAGACCTTCTTCTTGGGGCCACCCCAGGTGCTCATGAGGAGGCCTCCGACGACGCCGCCGACGCCGAAGGCGGACTGGACGCTCCCCAAGACGATGCTGTCGTTCCCGGTGCGGCTCAGGATCATGGGTGCTAGGAGGGCGAAACTGATGCTCGCCACGAAGTTGACGATGAAGAAGATGCTCTGGAGCCCCAGGAGGCTGGGGCGTTCCTTGATGTAGCGGAACCCGAAGACCGAGTCCTCCAGGAGGCTCGGCCTCTCTTTGGCTGGATTCGAATTAGGAGGTGAGGGTACGTGGATCACGGTGAGGGCTCCCACTGCTACGACGAAGCTCAGGACGTCGAAGGACATGATGCCGCCTATCCCGATGATGGGCAGCAGTATCCCGGCTGCGACCGGTGCGAATATGCCCGAGGCGGATCTTGCGAGGCTGAGCATCCCGTTGGCCCTGGCGTACTGCTCCTTGTCGAGCATCAGCGTGACGGCGGCCGAGAAGGCGGGGAACTGGAAGGCCTGGAAGGCTCCCGAGAAAGCCGAGGTGATATAGAGGTGCCAGACCTCGAGCCTGCCCGAGAGGAAGAGGAGGAGGACGGCGAGGGTGGAGATGCCGGAGGCGATGTCGCTCAGCATCATGACCAGCTTCCGGTCCCACCTGTCCACCAGGGCGCCTGCGAAGGGGCTGGCTAGGATGTATGGCAGCACGAACGAGAACCCGACCAGGGCGAGGGTCGTCGCCACTCCCGTCTTCTCCCAGGCCCAGATGGTGAGGGCGAACTGGGTCATGCTGGTTCCTAGGAATGAGATCAGCTGGCCGAACCAGACGACGGTGAACCCCCGCATCCCAGAGAGGAATCTTTCCTGTTTCATATGGTGTCCCTGCTCATACTTTCCCCCGTGTGGACTGGTTCCATATAGTCCGTTTGGTCCTTTGATCGTCTGACCTGATATAAGGCCGACTCAGTTGAGGCACTCACAACATGTTAGTTGTTAAGTCCACTGGCACCAGGTATGTCTTGACTGTTTTGAGGGCCTGCAGGAACTCTCCTCCCCTGGAGGTGATCCTGTACCCCCGACCCCCACCGTAATCGTCCTCCTTGACAAGGCCCCTCTCGGTGAGGAAGGAGACCACGTCGTTCGCCCTGTCCACGGGGAGGTTGGCCCCGTAAGAGATCCTGGTGATGCCTTGGTTGCCCCTTCTGCGGATGGTCTCAAGGGTGTCCATGTAGATGTCGTACCTCGTCCTCTTCGTCATTGTGGGGTCACCGGTGAACGGCCTCAAGCCGCCCTATTCGTGTCTCCTACTGCGGCCGATCCTATCGGCGATCTGGTAGGCCATCTTGACGGCGAGGCGGCCGGGGATGGTGATGAGATACCGCCCCCTCCTCCTCTCCTGGGTTATGAGCCCCGCCTCCTGAAGGATATCCAGGTGGCTGGAGAGGGTGCTGGCGCTGATCTCCGGCAGTGCCTCCTGGAGGTCCTTGGAGTAGAGACCCCCGTAGCTCATCTCATCGAGAATCTTGACCCTGTGCTCGTTTCCCAGGGCGCTCATCGCGTCCGCTGCCCCCTTCGTGTCCAGGGGCTCCCTCCTCCTCTCCCTATGCCTGTGCCTGAGGTGGGAGTCGGCGAAGAGGGAGCGCTCCAGCTCGGAGCTCACCCCTTCCATCACGTCCTCCACGAAGCTTCCGATGTAGTCTCCCAGGCTCTCGCCCCATGAGTCCCAATCACGCGCCCGACGGTATCTCCGAACCTCTTCCCAGCTTGGTGGCTCCCTTGGTGGTATTGCATCGGCTTCGTCCGAGGGCTGTTCCTCGGTGGGCTCTTTTTCTGGTTGGGGTCGAGTCTCGGGTGCTTGAGACTCATCGTCTATTGTTACCTCGGTGAGCCTCTCTTCGGTGAGGGCTCTCATGTTCTTCTTGAGTTCCTCAAGCTCCTCCCTGAGCTTTTTCAGCTCCTCGTTCCTGTCTGCTCCGAACAACTATGTCCCCCTTCCTTTCAGGTGGCTTCCATGATGTTGCCCTTGTGATTGTTTATGAAAACTGAACACAGTTTCCTTTCTCTCGAATTATATTTCATATTTATCGAATTGTAATCGATGGAATACGTATTTAAACATTATGGTTATTACAGGAAGACCCGATAACAAAAATTACGCCTTTATGAGGGGCCTTGAATAAACCCTATTCGGGGGCCGGGGTCTCGGCAGCGAGATCATCGTGATCCGGCAGGATGTCCTCCATATTCCTGACGGCGTCGAAGGCATATCCCATCAGGCAGGGGAGTGTCCCGATGATCCCCATGAAGACGAAGACGAGGGCCATCCCCGCCCCCGGCCCGGTGCCGACCAGCCAGCCGAACATCGGGGCGAGGCCTCCTCCGGGC
>JAUWDP010000331.1 GCA_030608725.1 Candidatus Bathyarchaeota archaeon | reverse complement strand
TAAAGTCACCGGGCCAAAGGGGAGTCGGAATGGTCGACGAGGCAACGCTGAACCAGGCCAAAGCGGACGTTGATGCATCCATCGAGATATGGAGGAAGTTGATAGGGGAAAAGCTTGGAGACGTCGTGGACTTCGCCTACGTGAAGGGCTCCACCCTGAGGAAATGGGAGTCCCCCCTCGACTACGTACCCCTGATCAGCGACGTTGATATCCACGTAAAAACGATGGCCGGCAGACCCCTCTTCACCCCGGACCCTGAAGGCTTCATCGCGGCCCTTGGACTCACAAGGCTCTACGAGGAGATGTTCAAGGAGAGGCGCCCCGAGCACCTCCACATCCCCCGCCCACAGATCGTCACCATGGATGAGCTAGAGCCCGGCTGGGTGCCCCACGACCCTTCCTCCATAGTGGTCCTCCACGGAGAGGTCAAGCCCGGGGTGAGGCGCCCAGATGACGAGGTCCGCGCCGACGACCTCGCCCAACTGCTGGAGCTTGAGCACCTACTCCCCGCTCTCCCCATGAGAGTCGTGAACAGGATAGGATTGGAATATTACAGGATCATCAGACAGTTGTGCTGGTGGGTCTCCCCCACGCCTGTGAGGCTGTTGAGCCAGATGGTTGACCCCGACCACGTCTGGGGCCTCAACAGGACCCAGGTGGCAGAGCTGCTCGATGATTATGGGTTCGATGACGTCTCAAAGCACTACAGGGACTACTACATGGCCGGATGGGACTCCTTCGAGACCAGGTTCCAAGAAGACGAGGCCATGAGGAAAACCATCGAAGAGGCCTACTGGGTTCTACACAAGTCCTGGGTACACGCGCAAACTCTCAAGAACGGATGATCTTTAACGAGCCGCGTCCCTCACTCATCTCATGCCGGATTTCCTGTCTCAATGCACAGGTATGAGGTTACGTTGTCAATCCGTGTCGAACCACACCGAGTGGCTCTCGTCCATCACGTCGCCCCACGGATCCAGGACATGGACCACGAGCCGGGTGTGCACGTTCCTCGGCTCATCGAGCTCAAGCATGATGGTGGTCTCCTCCCCGACGGCCAGATCGAAGAGGATGCTCTCCACGGGGTTCCAGATGACGTCGCCCTCCCCCTCGAAGAATGCGTAGAGCTTCACGCCCCTGGCCTCCGCAGTCCCAAGGTTCTGCACGTCAGCGACGAGGGTCACCTTATGGCCCAGCGTGGACGCGGTCCAGCTGAGAGTGCAGACCGGAACAGGGAGCAAGGGATAGACGATGGCGGACTCCCCCTGATGCGCCTCCGGCAGCTCACCGATCTCCCATCCCTCGCCGGTGGTCTCCACGTAGAAGTACTGCGTCCCCTCGTGGAGCCAGAAAGTCCCGTAGGCGTCCACGGCGACCCCCACGGCCACGTGCCCCGGAAGGCTGATGAGGACCACGTCGAAGCCCAGGGGGTCGAGGAGCGCGGAGGCCAAGATGGACGTGTCCTCGCAGTCTCCCCCGCCCTCGACGAGGGTCTCCAAGGGGTAGCGCGGGTACTCGTCGAAGCCCGTCGAGACGTCATCCGTTGTGTACGGGAGGCTCTGTATGAAGGCGACGACCAAGTTGATCCTCTGGTTCTCGTCGTAGCCCTCCTCAAGCACGATCCCGTCGAACTCCTCCAAGATTGTGGACAGGTACTCGTCGTCGTACGGGTGAGTGACATACACCGAATAATCCTCAGTGGGGACCCGAGTCTTGTTACCGTAGTAGAGGTACAGGTGCTCGGGGATGTAGAGGCTAAATGCCCAAGTCTTGCCGCCGTAGACCCAGGCGAAGTCCCTGCGGATGGTGTCGTTTGAGAGGGGCTGGGGCGTGAGGGGCGCGGAGCCCGTGACTATCAGGTACTGCATGAGGAGGCTGTCGTATTCCTCCAGGGTCTCGTTCAGCGTCACCGTGAGGGCGTCGTGCTCCTCGGTCAGACCCGTGAGGGCCTCAGATAGGGCGCTATAGTCCTCCTCCAGGTCCGTGTGGCCCCCGTCAAGGTCGTCGTACTCCCCCCGGAGGTCCTCGAACTCGGATGTCAGATCCTCGTGACGGCTGCTCAGGTTCAGGTGCAGCTGGGTGAT
>JAUWDP010000142.1 GCA_030608725.1 Candidatus Bathyarchaeota archaeon | reverse complement strand
CGGAGATGTCGTAGATGTGGACCTTGGTGGTCTCAACCCAGATCTCGTCGGGGATGGACCATGTGCTGTAGAACCAGGGGTCGTCCATGGTCATGGCGATGAGCTTGTCGTCGTTCACGTAGATGTTCTGTACCATCTGGTCGAATGTGATTGTGGAGACGAGCTCGGCCTCCTTGGGGGGGTAGGCCCTGACGATGTGGACCGCGTAGTCGGAGACGATGTAGATGTAGAGTCCGTCGGTCTTGACGAGGTCGGCCTCGTCGACGCCCTCCACCTGGATGTTGGTGGTGGAGTAGTCACCCGGGGCCGCCACGGCGGCGTCCGCGGCGCTCTCGAGTACCTGCGCGCCCTTGGGGCTCCTCATTGTGCCCCAGCCCCATGAGGGGTAGTAGTAGGAGGAATCTGAGACGGTCTCCTCGACGAATGTCTTGAGCTGTTTGTATGAGACGAATCGCTGGAGGCTGCTGGGGAAATCGGTGATGAGGGGGTCGGGGACCGGGGGGGTGATCAGGTTCCCGACGCCCCCCACGACGAGGGCGCCTATGAGGACGCCCATGAACGCGTAGCTGAGCAGTCTGCCTCTGCCGATGGGGGAGTTCAGTATCGTCATTTCTTATCGACTAAAGGGGTGCACGGGGTGAAGATAATCCTAGGTTTTAGAACATCTGTTCTAAAGATGAGAACAGATCCCGCCGTGGAGGCCTAGACCGGTGTTCTTTCCCGTCTCAGCGGGTGTCCCAGCATGGGTTGGAGGGGCTCCATCAGGGCTCGTTTCTCGATGAATGCGAGCCAGTCTTGGAGTATCTGGTCCTTTGTGGGGGGCTCCAGAGAGGGGTTGTTTTCTCTCTGGCGCTCCCATGTCTCCATCTTCGTCCTCTTGAACTCGGTGTAGAGCATCTCAGCCATTTATACCGCTGATAGGCTCGTTTTCCAAGTGGAAAATTCTGGTGTCACCGACAGGTAGTGAGGCATGATGAAAGGTCGTTACACGGAATCGGCCTTCGCCAAGAGCTCGTAGGCCAGTTCAGTGGCCAAGGTTATCAGGTCCCTACATATGGTAGCCCAAAGGTTCCTCTCGGAGTATATTCGGTAGTCCTCCGGGTCGGTTACGTCCAGGCCGAGGAGGTCCCTGCAGCGGAGGTGGCCGTGGAGGGCCTGGAAGCCCTTCAAGAGTTCGGTGGCGTACCAGTGGGGATTCCTGCCGTCCGTCCTGAGACCGGGGACGTACCTGCCGAATTTGAGCCCCAACCCCATGACGGCGCTGCTCAGGGCCCCGCAGACCTCCCCCTCCCCGCCGAGACCTGTGGCGATCTTTGGTATCAGTTTGCTCTCCACGCCCAAGAACCTAGCTAGGGACATCAGAACGGCCTCAGAGCATAGGAACTCCTCAACGTGGGAGGCTGCAAGTTGGACTTTCTCATCCATTGTCAGCTTGTTTAAACCAACCACTTGTGCTGTGACAATATCAAGGTCAACTTTTCCTCTGTCTAGTCGAGGTCGTCGTCCTCGTCCAGGGGCTCCTCTTCATCGAGGGCCCTTTCCATGTTGGCCTTGGTCTCCTCGTGGATGGCGGTGATGTCCTCTATGAGCTCCTTGACGCGCTGGGAGACGTCGGCGAGGTCGTTTATTATCGCAGGATCCCATTCCTCGCTCATGTCCCCCGCGTCGACGATGAGGGCGTCCATCTGCTCCTTGGAGCCCTTGATTAGCTCCAGTATCCTATCCAGCCTGTCTGTTAGCGTTTCTTCCTCAGAGCCCATTCCAGATCACCTGTTAACACGTTATGCCTCGATATTACATTGATAAAAGTTTCACTGTCGGATCCGTGGAAATCCTTTTCCTGATAGGGTGTCTGATGTTCATGTATGGGTAGGCGAAACCTCGTTCTGGTCGCCGTTGTCGTAGTCATCTTTGGTGTCTCGGCCTTCCTCCTGATGAGGGGGGGAGTTGATGGTGGCGTTCCACCCGAGGACATTGACCGGGGGGATAATGGTGCTCCACAGGAGTCCAACGGAAGCGGGGATACGGTTGAGACGGAGGTCTACGGCGACGGGGAGGTGAAGATAACCCTCATAGTGGATGTGCCCGACTGGACTCCCCCCGAGGATGTTATTTACGCTCAGTTCGATGGCTTTTACGGAGCCACGGGGTGGGGGGTCCCCATGGAGGGACTGGAACTGGGGGTCTGGGCCGTCTCATTCCTGGCTCCCGATGACAGGCCTCTCACCTACAAGTACAACAGGAACAACGGGGGATACGCGACTGATGAGGAGTTCGCCCCCGACAGCATGGAGACGAGGAGGACCGTCAACGTCGTGGGGGACGAGGTGGCGGTCAGGGACTTCGTCGGCGGCTGGAGGTGGCTGTCGGAGACTCCCCCCGAGGCGGTGTTCCCCGGCTACGTCCCCGAGGAGCTCCCCGAGAGGGATGAGGGCTTCGTTGTCGGGATAACGCTGCTCGACTTCTACTCAGGCTCCTTCGACGAGTTCGTGGGGCCCACCTTGGACAGGATCGCGGTGCTGGGCTTCGAGTACATCGGCTTCGCCTACGCGTCGTCGTTCTTCACGAGCGGCGACCCCCTGGAGTTCACCCGTGAGTCCCTGAACACATACTCCGTGGAGCAGCTGGAGGGGGCCTTCGAGGCGGCGAGGAGCAGTGGGCTGAAGATCATGCTGAGCGCAGGCTTGGAGACGGACCCGGGGGGCTTCGACGAGATCGAGGAGGGGATCAGGGGGGCCCATGACGACGGGTGGTTCAGGGAGCTCGTCTTGGAGTGGGAGGAGGCGATGGTGGCCAAGGCAGAGCTCGCGGAGGAGCACGGCGTGGAGATCCTGGCCCTCTCCAACCAGTGGCCTTTCTTTGGGGACTCCACGGTCGAGCAGAAGGTCTGGCTCAACGAGCTCATCAAGGACGCCATAGGGCGCGTGAATGAGGTCTACTCAGGGAAGCTGACCACGGACTACTACTCCTGGGACGAGGTGTTCGACTACTATTCCGAGTTGGACTGGCTGGGGGACAAGTGGTGGTGGGCCATCACGGACGAGAGGGACGCGAGTTATGAGGAGCTGGTGGCGGGGGCGGAAGTCAGGATAGAGGAGTATTACGTGCCCATCTACGAGCTGTACGGGAAGCCCATCTTCCTCAACCAGCTGGCGTACGCATCCTACGACGGCGCCGCTGGGGCCAACCAGATCAGCACTGAGGCGCCTGAGGTCGCGGAGTGGTACCCGGACGACCCCGACTGGCCTGCTGATTTCCAGGAGCAGGTGGACGCCTACGAGGCCGTGTTCCGAGCCATCAGCGGCGAGGAGTACTTCACGGGGGTCTTCGCGTTCGGGTACGGCTACTGGGACCTGCAGGACAAGTCGGCTGGGATAAGGGGGAAGCCTGCTGAGGACGTCTGGGTCAGGTGGAACGAGATACTGACAAAATAAGGTGGGAAGGTTATTTCTTCCATTTCTCGCCGATGGGGTACATGTCCCAGGGCAGATGCTTGAACGTCAGGGTGCTGAGGTCGGCGGGGGTCGTACCCGGCGGGTCCACGGGGTAGTCGACGGCGCTCCAGGTGTCCCAGAACGCCTTGTGGTGGACCCGGCTCTTGACCTCCACTATGTCGAAGCTGTCAACGTCCAGCCCTATCGCCTTCAGGGGGTCGGCGCTCATAGGAGCCCTCAGCCTCTCCGAGATCACCACGTGCCTGTTCTCCCCCAGGTCCAGGGAGGCGACGAGGTCGTCGTGGCGCTCCGCCCCGCGACCCATGGGCCCGGTCTCCACCCAGTCGGCGGGGCCCAGCCACTCTATCATGCCTGTGACCTTCACGGGCTCCCCGGAGATGGGGTGGACCCAGCCCCCGATGGTCACCGTGACGGTGTCCCCGACTTTGTGGTCCCTGGCTAGGCCGCTGAGGACCTCGGTGTCGGCGATGCTGGTGGTGCAGAAGTTCTTGGCCCCCTGCTCCAGGAGCTCCTTGAAGACGTGGGTGCCGTCCCCGAGCCTGTCGTCGTGGTAGGCGATCACGATCGGCTTGGTGCCCTCCTCCACCATCTTGATGACGTTGGCGACGCCCTCCTTCGCCTTGGGCAGGGGCCTCGTCAGGTCCTCCCGGAGCTCCCAGATGAGGTCCGAGATGTCTTGGGTGGCCTCCTCCGCCAGGGCATGATCCCCGTTGGTAACTACGAAGACTGAGGCACCCGCGTCCGGCACGTCGGCGTAGGCGAAGCCAGGGGCCACCGAGGCGCAGTAGACCCCCTTCGCCTCCCACTCCCGGCAGCGGTCGTAGACTGTCTTCATGGGGTGGTACTCCGATGCCTGGTAGACGCTGGCGGAGATGACGCCGGGCTTCCTGC
>JAUWDP010000010.1 GCA_030608725.1 Candidatus Bathyarchaeota archaeon | reverse complement strand
ATAGTGATGATCGCAAAGCTCGTAATGCGCCCAAACGACACCACTAAGGGTAGGGCCGTGAAGATCAGCCACTACATCGACCTACAAAAGAAGTACTACGGCACAATGCCCGACGACCTCCAATACTTTGTCAGGAGAGAGGCTGACATCCCCTTCACTATGAAAGAAGAGATCCTGGAGTACCTCAAGGAGAAGGGCTGGGTGGAGGACAAGATAGCCATACCAGACCCGACGCTCCTAGACAGGATGGTTAGGAGGCGAGAGTGATGGCGGCTAGGATGATCCCCGGGCAGACCGCAGAGATAGCGGGCCCCAAGAAGGCCTTCGTCATCCCAAAACCTGAGGTGGCAGCTTCCTTGATAAAGAGGGCCAAGAGGCCCCTCTTGGTGGTAGGCTCAAAAGCAGTTGAGACCCCAACCATGGACGGTGATCTGATAGATACAGCCATCAGGCTTTATAATACAGGCAGGCTTCAAGTTGTAGCAACGGCCCACTTAATAGGAGAGTTCATGAAGAGGGGGGCTGAGGGGATCCACAGCATGCAGATGATGAACCTGGGAGACCGCCTGCGGGATCCAGATTGGAGGGGGCTTGACGGTGAGGGTGCCTATGACTTGGTGGCCTTCGTCGGCAACATATATTACATTGAGTGGCTGGTGGAGTCAGGGCTGAAGAGCTTCGCCCAGGACCTGATGACCATCTCCCTTTCCCGGAGCTATCAACCCAACGCGAGCTGGTCTCTGGGCACCATGAAGGCCGATAAGTGGAAAGAGGTTATAGATGTGATAGTGAAGAGTATCACGGAGGCGAGCTAGGATGTCAATGTTTGAAGACATACCCGTCGACGTCGGAATAGTCTATGAGGGCGAGAGGATCCGGGGGCGGGATATGCAGTTTGAGCTCGGCGGACCCCGGGAGGAGTACAAGTTCGAGCTGGTTCAGACTATGAGCCTCGACACGATCGAGGATGGGAAGATCGAGGTAATCGGTAAAGACATTTCAGAGCTTGAGGCAGGAAAGAACACGCCCTTCGGAATGGTCATCTACGTCGCGGGAGAGGAGATGGAGAAGGACCTGGAGGGGGTCATCGAGCGCCGGCTGCACGAGTATGTGAACTTCATAGAGGGTTTCATGCACCTTAACCAGCGCTACGACGTCCAGATGAGGTTGAGTAAGAAATCCTTCGAGAAAGGCTTCAACAGCTTCAAGTTCTTTGGCGAGGTATTGATGCGTCTCTACAAGAGCGAGATGTCCTTCATCGAGAAGATCCAGATAACGTTCATCACGGAGCCCGAGTTGGTTGAGGAGTGGTTCGGGAAGGCGTTGGAGATCTACGAGGAACGAGACGCTCGAGCCAGGGGAATGAGCGACGATGAGGTCGACGTCTTCTATGGCTGCAGCCTTTGCCAGTCTTTCGCTCCGACCCACCTATGCGTGATCACCCCTCAGAGGTACGCAAACTGCGGGGCCATCAGCTGGTTCGACGGTAGGGCTAGCGCCAAGGTCGACCCCAAGGGGCCCGTCTTCGAGATACCAACAGGTGATCTCATCGACGGTGTGACAGGGGAGTACGCCGGCGTTAACCAGGTCATCAAGGAGAAGTCCCTGGGGGAAATAGAGAGGGTGCAGCTCTACACGGCTTTCGGCTACCCTCATACAAGCTGCGGGTGCTTCGAGGGCTGCTTGTTCTACATCCCCGAGATGGACGGGTACGGCGTGGTCCACCGCAACTTCAAAGACGAGACCGTGAACGGCCTCAACTTCGTGACGATCTCCGACCTCACAGCTGGAGGGAGGCAGGTGGACGGCTTCCACGGCCTTTCCATAGAGTACATGAGGAGCCCCAAGTTCATGCAGGCAGACGGGGGCTGGGACCGGGTGGTTTGGATACCCGTGGACATCAAGGAGCGTATCAAAAGCTTCATGCCCCCAGAGATCGTCGACAAGGTCGCTACGGAGGAGGACGTCTCCGACCTCGATGAGCTGAAGGCATTCCTCCAGGAGCAGGAGCACCCCATCGTCTCGAGATGGAAGGCGGCCCCCAAGGAGGAGCCCGGCGAGATCGCCGTGCCCACTCTGGAGCTCCCCGCCAGCGCGTTCTCCATACAGGGAGTCCCCGCAGGGATGGGCTTCAGGATCATCCTGAAGAACGCCAAGATCCGAGCCGAGAAGATGATTATAAAGGCGGACAAGAGGTGAGGGCGTTGGAGAAGAAGAAGGAGAAAAACGTCCTACCCTTGGGTAAGGGTCTCTTAGAGTCCCTCGCTAAGTTTCAGCAGATCGAGCTAGAGGACGTGGAGATCTCTTTCGACGAGCTGGAGCTCAGGCTAACGCCTGGGATGGTCATGGGCGCGCCTCAGGCAGGCCTCCCCCCTTCACCTGTGAAGACCAGGCCGACCTCCCTGCTGGAGACCAGCTTCGATGTGCCCCTCGAAGACTATGCTGGACAGATCATCGAGGTCACCCTCGGCGCCACCAAGTCGAAGGGGGGTTCCCGGAAGCAGAGCCTCACCATAGGGGGGAGATGGCTCCGGCCTTCTACAACTTCCAGAGCAAGCCCCCCCACAGGCCGGTCATAGCCTTCGACGTATTTGACTGGCCCAAAGTCCCCCTAGCGAAGGCGGTCAAGATGCACTACAGGCCGGTGCTGGAGGACACAGCGGAGTGGGCGAGGCTCTGCGTAGAGAAGTTCGGGGCTGAGATGATCAACCTCCACTACATCACAATTGACCCCCTCATCGAGGACGCGACTCCAAAGGCCGCAGTCAAGACCGCTGAGGAGGTCCTGCAGGCCGTTGATGTGCCCATTGCCATCGGAGGATGTGGCGACCCCAAGAAGGACCTAGATGTCTTCACGGCGATAGCCGAGGTGACTGAGGGGGAGCGGATCCTATTCAACTCCGTCACGCTCGACATGGACATCGAGGCGACGGCGAATCTGATCGAGAAGTATGGGCACACGGTGATCGCCTTCACCTCCATGGACGTCAACAGGGCGAGGGAGCTCAACAGGAAACTATACGACTTCCTCCCAAAGGACCGGATCGTCATGGACACCACGACGGCAGCCCTGGGATACGGCCTAGACTATGCGTTCACGGTTATGGAGCGGAGCCGACTCGCAGGTCTCAAGGGAGACCCAGAGCTGAACCACCCCCTCTCCTCGGGCACGACGAACGCCTGGGCAGCAAGGGAGGCGTGGATGAAGATGGGGCCCGAGTGGGCGCCCAGGGAGCTCAGGGGGCCCATCTGGGAGACAGTAACGGGGCTGACGCTGCTACTCGCCGGCGTTGACTACTTCATGATGATGCACCCGGCTGCGGCCAAGGAGCTAGACAAGATGATCGACAACCTGATGAGCGCGAAATCAGCGGAGACCGTCGACTGGGTCTCGCTGAAGCTATAGGAGGAGATGACATGCCTGCGAAAGAACTGAGCCCGATAGAGGTCTACCAGCTCCTGCCAGGGACAAACTGCAAGAAGTGCGAGGAGACCAACTGCATGGCGTTCGCGGCCAAGCTGGTCAACAGGGAGGCGACGTTGAACGAGTGCCCTCCCCTCCTAGAGCCGAAGTACAAGGAGGCGTTCGATAAGCTATGGGCGCTCCTGAAGCCATCCATAAGGGCGGTAGAGGTGGGGACAGGCGAAAGGAAGGTGACCCTGGGTGGCGAATATGTCCTCCACCGCCACGAGTTCACATACTTCAACCCAACCGCGATTGCGATCGACGTAAGCGACGAGATGCCCGAGGAAGAGTTTGAGGCCCGCATTAAGACGGCCACCGACTTTGAGTATAACTACATCGGCATGACGCTCACGCTCGACATGCTTTCAATCAGGTCCACATCGAACGATCCCGAAATTTTTGCAGCAGCGGTGAGGAAAGCCGCTGGGCTTACTGACCTGCCCCTGATCCTCTGCGTTACTAATCCCGCCGTCATGGAGAGCGGCCTATCCGCTGTCGGAGAAAGAAAGCCCCTCATCTACGCAGCTACAAAAGACAATTGGAAAGAGATGGCCAACCTAGCCCTGATGTACAGCTGCCCGTTGGTCGTATCAGCGCCCTTCGACTTGGACTCACTGAAATCCCTCGCAAGGACATTATGGGAGTACGGTGTTGAGGACCTTGTGCTGGATCCCGGGACCCAGATGGAGGACGGGATCTCTGCAACACTTGACAACTTCACTATGCTCAGATGGAATGCAATCAACCTGGAAGAGGAGCACCTAGGATTCCCGCTGTTAGGAACACCCATTACGGCCTGGGCTGAGAAGACGGCGGACCCCATGATAAACGAGTGGAACGAGGTCGTAGTGTCCTCCTCTCTCATAACCCGCTTCGCAGACGCCCTAGTGATCCACGGTGTCAGCGGATGGTCCCTTCTACCGCTAGTCATCCTGAGGCAGAACCTATACACCGACCCGCGGAAGCCAGTCGCTGTAGAAGCTGAGGTCATACCCTTCGGGGAGCCGGACGAGAACTCACCGGTCCTCCTCACCACCAACTTCGCGCTCACCTACTACACCGTGGCGTCTGATATCGAGTCGGCGAAAGTTGACTGCTACCTGGTGGTGGTTGACTCAGAGGGAATCTCCGTTGAGAGCGCCGTCGCCGGAAGGAAGATGACTGCCGACACCGTTGCCGAGGCGATAAAGGAATTCAATGTCGGAGACTTAGTAAAACACAGGCACCTCCTCATTCCTGGGAGGGCTGCACGGCTCAGCGGGGAGATCCAGGAGGTATCAGGCTGGAACGTAATCGTGGGACCCATGGATTCGTCGGGCATCGCAGGCTACATCGACGAGAAATGGCCTCCTGAGCCCGAGTGATTACCTAACATTTTTCTTCTATCATTAATCAGAGGTCTAAGATGTCAAGGAAGATAGTGATATCGGTCTCAGGGAAAGGGGGAACGGGGAAGACGACCCTCACATCCCTGTTGCTCAAGTGGATAATCAAGAACACAGATGAGGTCGCGCTCGTCGTGGACGCAGACCCAGCCACTAACCTTCCTGACGTTCTGGGAGTCGAGCTGGGTAGGACTGTCGGCCAGGTCTCCAAGGACATGAAGGACCAGATCAAAAGGGGGGATCTCTCCCCCACCACTCCGAAGCAGGACCTCCTCGAGGCCTGGGTCTTCCAGACACTCATGGAGAGCGACAGGTTCGACCTCCTGGCAATGGGCCGCTCAGAGGGGGAAGGCTGCTACTGCTACGTCAACAACGTGCTGACAAGGATACTCGACACGCTGACCAAAAACTACTCGATATCCCTGCTGGACATGGAGGCGGGCATAGAACACCTGAGCCGTAGGACCGACAGGGACGTCGACATCATGCTTGTGGTCACAGACCCCTCCAAGATGGGGTTCGAGACATCGAAGCGCATCAAGGAACTCATCGAGGAGGTCCATATCGGCGTCAAGAAAACCTACCTCGTCGGAAACAGGTTCCCGCCGCAGTTACTCGACGTCCTAGAGAAAGCAGCGGACGACATCGGATTCGAGCTTGCGGGAAACATACCCGAGGACTCAAACGTCCAGTCATTCAACATGACTGGGAAGCCTCTCCTCGAAATTCCAGAGGACTCCCCCTCATACAGGGCAATCGAGGAGATCGCCAAGAAGATAGGATTAGAGAACCTGGGGTAGTATCATGAAGATAGCTGTTGCAGGAAAGGGCGGAGTCGGAAAGACGTTCATATCAGGGACCCTGGCCAGGCTCTTAGCGAGGCAGGGCTACAAGGTCCTCGTGGTGGATGCAGACCCTAACATCAACACGGCCTCGTCCATTGGGATACCCGCCGAGATAGCCGACAAGATTCTGCCTATATCGGAAAATGAGGAGCTCATAAGGTACAAGACCGGAGTCTCCCCCGGGAAATCATACGGCCAGATGTTCAAACTATCCCCCACTGTCAGCGACATCGTGGATAACTTCGGTGTCGTCGGGCCCGACGGCGTCCAACTCCTCATAATGGGAACTGTGAAGGGGGGCGACGCAGGCTGCATGTGCCCCGCCAACGCCTTGCTGAGGATTCTTGTGCAGCATCTCCTCATCCAGCGAGACGAGATCCTCATCATGGACATGGTCGCCGGACTGGAGCACCTAGGACGGGGTACAGCCCGAAGGATGGACACAATGCTGGTCGTCGTTGAGCCAAGGATGAAGTCAATCGACACAGTACGCCGCACCCTGAAGCTGGCAAAGGAGATCGAGGTTCAGGAGGTCCTAGCCGTCGGGAACAAGATCCGAAATGAAGAGGAAAGGCAGTTCATTGAGACGAACATGGCAGCATTAGACGTCCCAGTGGCAGCCTACATCCCCTATGACGACTCCGTGGCAATGGCGGACATGCTGGGCAAGGCCCCAATAGATCACGACCCCGACTCGCAGGCCCTGAAGGCGCTGAGCGAGCTCATAGAATACCTGAACAAACGATACGATTTCTAATCTCCTCTGAAAAATCTAATCAGTAACAGACGCAGACCCCTAACCTGCGACGTGAGCCACCCTTGAGACTCAAGGCTATCAGGATAAAGACCAAATACTGGCGGCCTGGGACAGACTATATCAGCGAAGTCGTAAAGGCCGTTGAAGGAGTCCTCCAAGATGGCGACATCGTCACGGTCTCCGAGAAGGCAATCTCGACCGCGATGGGCCACCTCGTCGACGAATCCAAGTTTACATCAGGGATCACTGCCCGTTTAATAGTCTCCTTCTGGACTCGCAGGATCTGGAGTGGGCCCTTAGGTAAGCTAGCTAAGCTGAAAGATGGAACGAAAGAAAGGCTCAGAAACTATCCACTCCTAGAAGGGGCGGTCCACAAACAGGTCTCCCTACACTACGTCGGCTTGTTACAATCCCTCAGGCATTACTCCGAGGGAGGAATCGACGCAAGCAACCTCCCCTACTCATACGTGAGCCTACCCCTCAGCAAACCAGAGGAGGAAGCCATGAGGCTCCATAGGGCACTCTCCAGGAGGCATCAGGTCTCAGTCGTCATCGTGGACGGAGACACAACCTACTCCTGGAGAAACCTGCACCTCTCTCCACGAAGTGTGCCCGTGAGAGGGCTGATCCACTTCGGGGGCTTCCTCGCCTTCCTGTTGGGTCGCATGCTAGGATTCAAATCCCGCTCAACGCCCATCGCCCATGCTGGAGAGTCACTGAACCCCGACTGGGCGCTGACCCTCGCAAACATAGCCCACCGGGTAAGAAGGCATGGGGCAGGAAGGACCGTCTGGGATATGGCTGAGAAGCTGGGCGTCGGCCTGACAGAGGTCACCTGGAGCATGTTAAACAGCGTCGACCACTACCCGATAGTGATACTGAGAAGAGAAGCCAGCTAGAAAACAACCGATGAAACCTATTCAAGCGTCCTCTTATGTTGGAAAAGGAGAAAACCACGGAAAAAGGGGCTTTATGTCTCAACTTATTGAGACAAAAAGGACTAAAACCCCATAAAAGCCAACGAGAGAGGCGTAAAAGAAGGCACAAGACGACTATCCAACGACGAGAGCCAATGATCCTGTCCCAAATCTTGAAGGTATCTATATTATAAGGCGTAGTAAAAGACGCGTCTCTTTCCCGAAAAGGACTCAGAAAAAGGCTCAGATGCCCCTCGCTGAGAGCGATCACAAACACTCAGAAAAACGATTCCAGACATAAACAACCCCCTATCTGATAAAAAAACCCCTTTCATCGCCCCTCCCAGGAATCCGCCGGAGACCACCATATGGACAGAAACCGCAACCATACTCAAAACGGGACATAGGGGGCACCTCAACAGAGCAATGAACCGCCGCCCCCTGACTCATTCACACGAAGGTACAACGCCAAACCCTTATGACCAGCCACCGACGCGCGAAGCCTAGATCTGCTCCAGGAACTCCTGAACCCGGTCAAGGAAGTCACTCGGCTTATCCGTCTCGATCATCTCCGCCCCGGACTCCCGCACCATCTTAAGCACGTTCTCAGTATACGGAGAGAACACATCCCCCTTCGCCAACGGGGAGACACACGCCACGACGTGGATACCCAGTTCCTCCATCTTCCCGATAATCGAGTAGTTCTCCGCCTTCTCAGGCGTAAGCACCCCCGGCTCATCGAGGACAAAGTCGCTGAAGAAGAAGCAGATCTTCTCGGTCCGATCACCTGCATCACGGAGCTCCTCGAGGGCCCAACGGAGGCTCATCGTCGGCATCGTGCCCCCCCAGGTCTGAGCCCCCTGGGTGCCCTTGAATATCTTCTCAACGTCACCAGTCGTGGAGGTCACAAGGTAGAGCAGGCCGTCGACGATGTCGTCGATATCCCGCTCCTCGTGGAGCTCCTTATGGATGTGGCTGTTGCTCTCGTAGAAGACTAGGCCGTACCTCTCCTTCTGCAGGCTCCAGATCAGCGGCACAAGTGACATGACGGAGTAGTGGATAGACGTCAATCCCTCCAGCTGGTAGAACATCGTGTTGCTTATGTCGAGGATGAAGATGATGGCCTTCTTCCGCTTCTCCTTCTTCCTGATGAAAAAGTCGTCATAGGTCACGTCCTCAGCCGTCTTACCCTGGTCGAAGATGTTCTCGAGGGACCTATCCTCGTCAATGTCGTCGGGGTCGTCACCATACTGATATGGCCTGATTATTGGCCTGTTGAGGAACTCCATCTTCCTCCTGAATTGAATTGCCAGGTTCAGGAGCTTGAGCTTCAGGAACTCCGCAAGCTTCATCCTCGTCGCTCTGTCTCTCCGGTTCTTGTACTCCTTGATTGCCTGCTTGATGAGCTCATCCTCGCCAGGCCCAACACCGATATCAGGCTTGCTCGAGAACTTTCGAAAGATGTCCTCATCAGAGTCGTAGAGGGGTTTAATCTCCCCCGGGATAGCGTCGTTCTCCTCCCCGAACTCAAACCTCAGCTTCTCCTCGTGACGGGGAGCCATGAGGCCGAGGAGGGCATCCGTATCAAACTCAGGTAGCTCCGCCTCGGACTCCTCGACGTTCATCAGGATCTCAATGGCCACTCTCTGAGCCACATCCTGATTATCCACCTTCGAGGTATAGACAGCCACATCGATGAGGTCTTGTATGGATAACTCGCCCTTTCTCATGTACCTAGGCATGAGGAGGTCGCACATGGCGATCCCCTGTCTGGGGCTGGGCTTCTCCACGACCTCCCTGATCCGCCTCATCCTGTGTATGAACTCGGGAACGAAATAGCGTACCATGGAGAACGGATATTGGAGGAGCTCCGTCAAAATCCACTACTCCAAACGCTTTTCGAGGATCTCACTGATGATGCTCTCGACTGTCTTGGTCGGATCCCTGACCCGCATCTCCTTGGATAATACTGAAGGGGCGAAGAACCTGATAGCCTCATTATCGTCCTCGAAGCGCTCCATGTATCGGTCCACCAGTCGAGTGAGGTATATGCCAGCCCTCGGAGATGCTGGAATCTCAAGATCCGAGTTCTGCCGTGTGTCGTTGACTATCGCGTATATCTTGTTGATAGTCTTATCGGCCATGTTGAATGCGGGAGCGTTGACCCGCAATATCTCGATCTCCGTCTCCCTATCAGGGTATGTCAGCCTGATCCAGCATCCTATCCGGTCCACGAGGACCCTGGAGAGCCTGTACGTCCCGGAGGTCTCGATTGGGTTCTGCGTGGCGATGAATGCGAAGTTGTCGTTGGCTTTTATCATTCCGAATGGGTAGAGGTGATAGTGTCTTTCCTCGAGTGGGGCGATGAGGCTGTTTTGACAGAACTCGGTCGCCCTGTTGAGCTCGTGGGCGACGAAGAGGCCTCCCTCAACCATCGCCCTCATCAACGAGCCTGGCTCGAAGCTCTCGACCGCTCGACCCTTTCTCACCACCAAGGCAGGGTCGAAGGCACCTATCAAGCGTGAAGGCGTCATGTTCTCATCGAAGAAGACCTCGTAGAACCCTCTACCTGTATCCTCAGCGACCTTCCTCGCAAGAAGAGATTTCCCTACTCCAGGAGGTCCTACGAGGCAAGGAGTTACGTTAGAGTCTATGCTGTCCATCAACAGCTTGTAAGCTATCTCATATTGTCCTTTCAGTATCACTTTGTTTTCGATACGGATCCCGTCAACTATACTCTTCTGCAGCAGCTCAGGAAAACGTAACTCGTCGCTACCGGACATCTAAGTTCATCCTCATACTTACATACTCTAATTTAAGGTTTCAACTTGGCTGTGGACGTACACGTCATAGCGAACCTAGGAATCGATATTTCGTCTTTTTTCAATGATGGATCCGCATGCTTTTTATAGTAATTGCCAGATTCCTTAACGATTCACGAGAGGCAAAAACATGGTAGTAGGAATTAGAATACATGGCAGGGGCGGCCAAGGGGGCGTCACTGCGTCTAGATTGCTGGCAACTGCAGCTTACTACGACGGCAAGTTTTCTCAGGCCATCCCGATGTATGGTACTGAGAGGCGTGGCGCACCGGTTACGGCTTATGTACGTATCGACGACGTCAGGGTCAGGGAGAGGGAGCTGGTTCACACACCAGATATCGTTATGGTTCTGGACCCTCTGCTGAGCACACGTCAGACCATGGCTGATGATATGGCTGAGGGCGGGCTTCTACTCTTGAACGCCGCTTATCCTCCTGAGGAGGTTAAGACCGGCGGTAACATCAGGGTAGCCACCGTCAATGCGTCTAGCATCGCCTTGGAGACTCTTAGGAGGCCCATCACAAACACCGCAATTCTCGGCGCTTTCGCCAAGGCTGTTGGGTGGCCAAAGCTTGAGTCAATCGAGAAGGCCATCAGGAAGCAGTTCAGCGGAAGAATAGCCGATATGAACGTTGAGGCTATTAAAAGATCTTACGATGAGTGCAGCGAGGTTATACCCGCACCTGTCAAAATTGCTGGTGAAAGTGAAGCCATCGCCGTAGGCGGATACGGCGTCCTGAAGGACGTCTCCTCCTGGCGTGTCTTCCAGCCCGTCATTGACATGGACAAGTGCACCGGATGTAAGAACTGCTGGATCTACTGTCCCGAGACCGCTATCAAGTGGACCGATGAAAACAAACCCGAGATAGAATGGCGTAAATGCAAGGGCTGTGGCATCTGTGTAAACGAGTGCCCAGTCGGGGCAATCGAGTTCAAGAGGGTTGAGATAAAGAATGAGTGAAAGTACATTCGACGTAATGACAGGTAACAAGGCTGCCGCTACGGCCGTAAAGCTCGCAAAAGTAGAGGTTCTGTCGGCCTTCCCTGTAACCCCCCAGACGACAATCACGCAGTACCTATCCGAGTTCGCCGCCAACGGCGATATAAAGGGCGAGTTCGTGAATGCAGAGGGTGAGCTATCAACTCAGGTCATCGTGCAATCTGCTTCTAGGGCTGGAGCCCGTACATTCGTGTGTACTTCTGGCCCAGGTCAGCTCTACATGCACCACCCAATGCATAGCACATCATCAAGCAGGCTGCCCGTCGTCATGGCGACCGTACACAGAGGAAACAAGAGCATGCAGCCCGACCACACAGACCTCATGTCCCAGACATGGACTGGATGGATACAGCTCTACTGCGAGAACAACCAGGAAATACTCGACACGCACCTAATGGCTTACAAGATCGCCGAAGACAAGAGGGTAAGGCTCCCTATAGCCATCGGCTACGATGGATACGTCCTCAGCTACACAGCTGAACCGGTTGAGGTGCCCGCCCAGAAGTCAGTCGACGATTGGCTTCCTCCCTATGAGTACCAGAGCATCCTGCCCAAGGACTACGATCCTGCCACAGGCGGACGAGGCTTTAGAAGACGGGGGGGAGACCCACAGCAGGGATGGATAACCCATCATGAAGCACTCCTAAATGCACTTCCAGTCATCAAGGAGATAAACGAGGATTACGGCAAGGTCTTTGGACGCAAGTATGGGAACGGCCTTACTGAGACCTACAAGACAGAGGATGCAGAGGCTGTAATGGTGGCGATGGGCTCATTGGCTGGAACGGCGAGAGCTGCCATCGACAAAATGCAGGCAGACGGGAAGCCTATAGGCCTTATCAAGCTGAAATGCTACCAG
>JAUWDP010000239.1 GCA_030608725.1 Candidatus Bathyarchaeota archaeon | reverse complement strand
GATGGGACTGGAGAATATGGCTCGCTACTGCATTACCAACTTTCCTCCTATACCTATACTCTAATTTCTAGCCAGATTTTATCTAGAAGCAGCCTTCTATTCTAACTGGGCAAATTGATCGTATTACCTGGGCCAGCATCTAGAGAACTGGGGGAACGGATCGCAAAAGGTTTAGGCACTGTTCCCCGGCCAGTTGATCACCGGGTTTTCCCTGATGGGGAGAGCTACATCAAGATTTACCCTGATCTCAAGGGCGAAACCGTTGTTATCGTGCAGACCACAGCTCCATCGCAGGATCAGAGGTTAATACAGCTTTTCATGATGGTACGGACAGCGAAGGAGCTGGGAGCAGCCAGGGTGATCTGTGTCGTTCCATACCTCGCCTACTCTAGGCAGGATAAGAGGTTCCTGAAGGGGGAGGCTTACAGCCTAGATCTTGTCATCAAGATGATGTCGAGTGTAGGCGTCGACGACCTGATCGTGGTTGATACCCATAGCAAAGCCTCGTTGGACAGGGTCAACACAGAGTACATGATCAGAGTTCGCAATATATCTGGGACCCCCCTGTTAGCCGAATACCTGAAGGAAAACGGATTCGACGGTGCCTACAGCCTGTCACCTGATAAAGGGGCCATCCACCTAGCCCAGGCTGCGGATGTTGTACTCGGTGGAGGTTACGGTTTCTTCGAGAAGGAGAGGGATCTTAGGACGGGGGAGATCGAGATGAAGGTGAAGGACCTCGAGATCTCCGGGAGAAAGGCCGTGGTATTCGACGACATCATAAGCAGTGGTGGGACTATGGCTCGGGCCATCGAGGGTTTGAAGAGTCAGGGGGCTGAGAAGGTGGCAGTAGCCTGCACTCATGCACTCTTCATGGGCGAAGCAGGTGACAGGATCAGGGAGGCGGGGGCAGACATCGTAGTCTTCACGGACTCTATAGAGACGAGTACGGAGGGCGTGACGATAACGATCGCCCCGCTAGTAGTAAGAGAGTTAAAAAAACTGGTTTCATAACGAAGCAGGCGTACCGCGTATGAGATTACGCCTCTACCGGAACCTATTTCATTCTGATTCTAGCCATGATTAGTGGTCATCGGAAATGTTGAGTTCAACAATAAAAGTGAAGGTGCAGTCCGTGAAGGCAGTCAGGGATGTCGAGGCTAGAGATGGTTTCCAGATAGACTTCGTTGAGGTCAGGATTCGTCCTCCCATGATGACCATGACGCCTACGGAGCTCCCACAGGAGATAAGCCAGATGGTCGTCCAGATAACGAAGGGGGTCCAGAGGGTTATGCCCGGGGGAGATGCTAAGGAGTACGAACTCCGGAAGCTGACACTTATATTGACGGCTGAGGAGCTCGAGGCCTTCAACTTGAAGCCATATCCGAATCAACTCTACGAGCTCACTATATCCAACGGCTCCTTCAGCTTCAAGGAGATATGAAAAACAAACGCTTTTCCAATAACATTAAAAGAAATGGCTCCGAGAGAAGACTTGGAGTGTCTTCATTGTCCAAGGTTATCGAACTCCAAGCCGAGGCATGGGATAAAGAAGTAAAAGATGTCGAAGGGCCGGTAGTTGTTGACTTCTGGCATAACATGTGCGGCTGGTGTCTCAAGTTGAACCCCATATTCGAGCAGCTCCCGAAGCAGTTACAGGACGCAAAATATGCGAAGATGAACGTCCTCGATAGCGCCGAGAACAGGAATCTGGCCATGGAGCATGGCGTGATGGGAACTCCCACTATCAAAGTGTTCTGCGAGGGAAGAGACATCGGAGAGATAGTCGGTTTCCGAACCCTCGATAAGCTAGTCAACGAACTCAAGGCGATATTCGCCAGCAGGGAAGACTGCATAGCCCAGAGCACACCCTTAGAATAACCACTCAAGGGGATAATCCTGTACGACGTCATCGTTATAGGGGCCGGTCCAGCTGGGCTGACGGCAGCCATATACGCTTCCAGGGCTAAGCTCAACACCCTCGTTCTCACGGGCCAGATGGTGGGGGGACAGATAGCTCTGACCTATCAGGTCGACAACTATCCTGGTTTCCCTGGCGGCATTACCGGTCCGGAGCTCGTCGATCTAATGAAGAGACAGGCGGAGGGATTCGGGGCGGAGTTCCTCGAGGAGGAGGCGACAGGTGTGGTCCTTGGTTCCACGCCATTCAGGGTCTCAGCGGGTGAAATCGAGTATAAAGGACGCTCCGTGATAATAGCAACAGGATCCAAGAATCGAACGCTAGGCTTGGAATCAGAGGAGCGTCTCATGGGCAGAGGAGTGTTCGTATGCGCGACGTGTGACGCTGTACTATATGAGGGGAAAAGGGTCATCGTCATCGGTGGGGGAGACTCAGCAGTCCAGGAAGCCATGGACTTGGCTAAATTCGCCAAGGAGGTCTATCTAGTCCACAGGAGTGATAGGCTCAGCGCCTGCAAGTGCCTGACAGATCGAGCCAATCAAGACGAGAAGATCAAGTTCATATGGAACACGACCGTCACGGAGATCTTGGGGGAGAAAAGGGTCGAAGGAGTTAGACTGAGTAATCAGGTAACCGGTGACGTCTGGACGATGGAATGCGATGGTGTCCTCCTCGCCATCGGGTGGATACCAAACACAGAGATATTCAGAGGGCAACTCGATGTGAACGAGAGTGGTTACATAATCTCGAAAAACGGGGTAGATACGAGCAAGGTCGGCGTCTATGTCTGCGGTGACTTGAACGATCAGAGGTACAGACAGGTCGTCACAGCATGCGGGAGTGGGTGTATGGCCGCTCTTGAAGTCGAGCGTTACCTAGCTGAGAAGAGCTAGCACCTCAGTACAAAACAGAAGGATAACATGTTTAATTTAGCCCTGCTTAATCAGTAGATAGCTTCGAAGAAAGTTAATAGAGGGGCTTCTGATTGAAGATAATCTTCCTTGGAACGAGCGGGAGTATGCCCACTCAAAGTAGGAGCTCCTCGTCAATAGCGATAAGGAGGAAAGGCGAGATCATCCTTCTGGACTGTGGAGAGGGCACCCAGCGCAGGATGGTGGAGGCGCG
>JAUWDP010000328.1 GCA_030608725.1 Candidatus Bathyarchaeota archaeon | reverse complement strand
GCGGATGGCTGGCTTCTAAGTTTACCTTGTGATTGTCAGCTTCCTCATCTTCTGGAGGTTCTCCGGTTTCTTCTCGAAGTATTTCGCCACGGGCTCCAGGAGCTTGATGACGGCGTCTGATACACCGTTCTTCAGGTCCAGCGGATGGAGTTCCCCCTTCTCGTAGGCACCCGCCAACTCCTCGAAGCTGTAGAACGTTACGTCGCCGCCGTACTTGCTGGGTCGTTCGATATCCAGGTGCCCCAGGTGTGGGAAGACCAGCATCCTGGCGTGAGCGAGGACGGGATTATCCATAACCACCTTCTCGGGGCAATATGCTTCACGATACTTTTCCTTGATCTCATCGGGAGAATCGTTGATCCAGATGGCCCCTTTCCCGACGCTCTTTCTCATATTGTGTTTTATGCTCTTGTCGATATATTCGTCTTCGTCGAAGGTTACCTCTACTTTTGTCATCTGCAGCCCTGGTAGGAGTGCGTTGTGTAAGCAGACCGGAGGTTTGAACCCTAGCTTCGGGGCTGCCTCCCTGGCGAGCATGTGGACCTTCCTCTGATCCATGCCTGCGCAGGCGACGTCCAGTTTCATCTCGAAGATGTCGCTGGTCTGCATCGCCGGATAGAGCGCCCACGCGGTCTCGACGTCCACCGAGTCAACGCTCCGTCCCATGACGGGCATGGCGCGAAGCGTTCTTCTCAGTGTGGTCGCCTTGGCGACCCTGACGACCTTCTCCCAGTAGTCCTTCGTGTCCACGATATCGGACGCCCAGAGGTACTCCACCTTGCCTTCGGGTAGGCCAACCGCAGTGAAGCAGTCCTTGAAGTATTCGGCCGCGACGGCGAGGTTCTCCAAGACGCCCCCCATCTTGTTGTTTATCCAGCCGTTCCACTCGGCGAGGTAGATGATGAAGTGGAAGCCGGCTTCAACGTAGTCGCTAATCTTCTTCCCCACGATGAGACCATGGGCTGCGTGCATCATACCGCTGGGCTCGAAGCCGACATAGCCCCTGGGGTGGTCGTTGGTCTCCAGTAGCTCGCGGAGCTCGTCGACGACGATGATCTCCTGGAGGTTTCTTGTGACAAGATCTAGACGGGTCTCTGTGTCCATGGATATCGCCTGGGAACGGATATTGGAGGGGAGGGCGTCGATTTAAGGTTTGAGGGCAGGTGCAGCTACCCTCAGGCAGGCTTCACGGCTTTCACCGAGAACATCAGGGGCAGCTGGTAGTCCTTCCTCTTGAATCGCCTGTAGCCGTCATCGCCCGTCTCCATGTTTGAGTAGATCTCGTCGACGCTGTAGGGGTACTCCCTGAACTCTTTCAGGGTGAGGCCAACCCTGATGAGGGAGTTGATGATGCTGCTTATGGGGTGGGCCCACTCGTAGGTCCCCCTGTTCTCGATGAACGCGTCCCTGTCGGCGTAGCTTCCTTGGACCTCGTAGTAGGATGGGTCATGTTTGTGCCAGTAGCTGTACCTCACGACCAGGTCCTTGCCCTCTTCCTCGAAGACCCACATGAAGGGGTGGAACTCCGCCATGTAGAAGGTGCCCCCAGGCTTCAGGTAGTGGGAGACGATCTCAGCCCATCCCTCGATGTCGTGGAGCCAGTTGATGACTCCATAGCTGGTGTAGACGACGTCAAACTCTCCGATTAGGTGCTCTGGTAGGTCGTAGATATTGGCGTGGATGAACTGGGCGGGGATCCTCAACTGCTCGGAGAGGTGCCTAGCCAGCTGTATGGCGTTCTCGGAGAAGTCAACGCCTGTGGCATCGGCTCCCAGCCTCGCCCATGAGAGGGTGTCGAGGCCGAAGTGGCACTGGAGGTGGAGGAGGCTCTTCCCTGAGACGTCGCCGAGGGCTTCCAGCTCTATGTTGTGGAGGGAGCTCTCTCCCTTGAGGAATCCTTCTAGGTCGTAATGCCTAGACTTGGAGTGGATGTCCACGAGCTCGTTCCAGTACTTGAGGTTGGTCTTGTAGAACTTCTCCATGGGAATTGAGATGAGGGAGATGATACTAAAGGAGTTTCCTGGAAAAAGAGATGAGGTTACCAGAGACGCGGGCTATTGAAGAGGGACTCGCAGCCTTCTTCGGTGACGTAGACGTTCTCCTCGAAGCGG
>JAUWDP010000252.1 GCA_030608725.1 Candidatus Bathyarchaeota archaeon | reverse complement strand
ATACCGCAGCCGGTGCACTTCTCACCGTCGCACTCTATGGGCATCCTGATGTCGACGAAAGGCTGTCCGTCCTGATGGGTCTTCGGCTTCTCGAAGGTTCTCGCCACCTCCTCGATGGGGGCTCCGACCACCTCGATCTCGCCCAGTGAGGCGGGCTTTAGCCCCCTCTCAACGGCGATGAAGTTCGTCCCCACCTCCATGGGGTCCCATCCTATGATCTGGGTGACGACCAAATCGACGGCAAGGGGGTTGTTTCCCGCGATTATCAGCCCTAGGTCCACGGGGTTGCCCGTCGTGGGGCCCTCCCCCTCCATTCCCACCACGGCGTCAACGACTGTGAGGATGACCTGTCCCCGTATGGTCTGGTAGAGGTCTATGAGGAGTCGGCTGAACCTCTCGGGGTCGTTCTCTGTCACGACGTGGTAGTGGGCCTTCTGCCCGCCCTGCTGGAGGCCGTAGAGGTTCTTGACGGCGCAGGTGAGGGTTGTGAGGACGTGGGTCTTGAGCTTGGGTAGATTGATGACGCCGTCGCAGTTGAGGGCGAACTCGGGGAACCAGAACTCGCCGACCACCTCAGCCTCCGGGTTCTCAGCCTTCACCGGGAGCTCCCTGTCCAAGACGTTCAGCTCCACGCCTATCCTCTCGCAGAGATCTCTCACCCCCAGGCCGTCGAAGACGATGTCAGGCTGTGCGTAGGAGGCCATGGCGGGACACTCCCCGACGACGGGCTTGGCGTTGGCCTCCTTCAGTATCTCGGCGACGGCCTTGATCACCCGGAGGTCGGTGGTGGCCCCCTCCTCAGCCGTCTTTGTCGTGAAAAGGTTAGGCTTGACGAGGTAGGTGCCTCCGGGCTTTGCGAATGCCTCGATCCCACCCAGAAGGTTGATGGCCTCCCTGACTGCTGCCTCCACGTCTTCCTCGACGCGGACGATAGCTACCCGTGGGTTCATTGGCTTGGGAGATGCGATGGGCGTATTAAAGATGAGTGGCGAACCCAGATGTTTGTATAAAAAAAGGGAGAAGAGGGGGAGGGCTTAGTCCAGGAATGCGGGGGGAATAGGGATGGTCTTCCAGACCCTGATGAACTCCACCATGAAGTCCACCCGCTCCTTGAGGCGCTTGGCGTACTCCTTTGGGTCTGCGAGGTTCGGGTCTCCCGTGCCGTAGATACCGTCCTTGGTGAAGTCGATGTTCACCGGGGGCGTGCAGGCTCCCCTTATCTGGCTCACCAGCTCGTAGTCGTCCCTGTCGACGTCGAAGAACTCGTTGAGCTCGGGTCCCAGGTCTAGTGTGGGCTTCCAACCCTTTAGCCTGTACATCTCGACAAGCTCGGGGAACATGACAAGGGCGGCGGCTGTCTCGTTGATTCCTGAGTGTACGTCCCAGTGGCGCTTGGATATCTCAGCCTGCTTCTTCGCCAGCTCTGTACCGCTGGGCCCCGTCGGGGACGCGACCATGACGTTGTAGTACCTCTTTGCCATCCTCATGGCCAGCTTGTATATCTCTGCGTTTCCGCCGTGGTGGTTCGTCAGCATGAACCTCTTGATCCCGTGGTCGGCGAGGCTGCTGATGGTGTCAAGTATGACGTTGAGGAGGGTGTCCTCGCTGAATGTGATGGTCCCCTTGAAGGCCATGTGGTGGGGCGAGTAGCCCGGCCAGCAGGGGTGCACGCAGACGCTGTTGCTCTTGCTGGCGATCTCTTGAATGAAGTACCGGGCGGCGAGGGAGTCCATCCCCAGGGGCAGGTGGGGTCCGTGCTGCTCAACGGCGCCGATGCCGATGATTACCACCGGGGCTGGCTCGTTATCCACCCAGTCCTCAAAGGCGGGGCGCGTCAGCTCCTGAATCCAGAACTTGCTCAATTTTCCGTTCTCGGACAGTTTTTTTCACCGTAGATAAGTGGGCGCGGTCCAAATTTAACAGGTTCCACGGAACGAGGAGCATGAGGAAAAGGGTTATACTCGATTCGACAGATGGACCCATCGGAGAGCGGATTGAAGAAGCCAATTGTTCATCCCTACATCCCCAACTCCGTGCCCGAGGTCAAGGAGGAGATGCTCAAGGAGGTTGGAGCCAGGGACGCCGAGGAGCTCTACTCCCGGATGATCCCCGAGAGGCTCCTCCTGAAGAGGCCCATGGACCTCCCAGATCCCCTGCCCTCAGAGCTGGACCTGAGGAGGCACGTCGAAGGAATCCTAGGGGGAGACGGGAACTGCTCCGATTACCTGAGCTTCCTCGGCGGAGGATGCTGGAACCACTACGTTCCCGAGGTCTGCGACGTCATCGCTTCCAGATCAGAGTTCCTGACTGCCTACGCGGGCGGGGTCTACTCAGACCTTGGCAGGTATCAGGCTATATACGAGTTCCAGAGCCTCATCGGTGAGCTCGTCGACATGGACGTCTCCTGCATCCCCACGTACGACTGGGGGGCAGCGGCGGGGAACGCCGTCCGCATGGCCTCCAGGGTGACAGGCAGGAAGGAGATACTGTTACCCAGGACCATTAGCCCGGCCAGGCTGTCCATCATCAGCAATTTCTGCGACTCGGCTCACAAGCCCGACAGCATCGCAATCAAGTTTATTGACTACGACCTGGAGACGGGGGCCCTCGACCTCAGGGACCTCGGAGCTAAGATCTCAGAGAGCACCGCGGGCGTCTACTTCGAGAATCCCACCTACCTGGGGGTCATCGAGCCACAATGCGAGGAGATTACGAGCATCGCCCATGAACACGGCGCGTTGGCTGTGGCGGGCGTCGACCCCATCTCCCTTGGGGTGCTTTCCCCTCCTGGCGAGTACGACGCCGACATCTGCTGCGGTGAGGCTCAGCCCCTAGGCATCCACATGTTGGCTGGCGGGGGCTCCTGCGGCTTCCTGGCGTCGAAGGACGAGGAGAGGCTCGTAGGGGAGTACCCAGCCCGGATGCTGAGCATCACCGACACTGAGGTCG
>JAUWDP010000256.1 GCA_030608725.1 Candidatus Bathyarchaeota archaeon | reverse complement strand
GTCTTGCAGCCAGCCGCCACAATCCTCGTAGTTGGCCAGTTGAGGCCGATGGAGTCTACGAGCAATATTCTGACGAAGGCGTTTGAGGTGGTCGACCCCGAAGATGGCCACGTTCTCTCCTATGGGGCCTTTAGTTTGATCTACGGCACAGGGAAGAACGTCCAGAGCTACTTTCTGGGGCTCGACTCCTCGACGTTAATCGTCCCCATTGACAGGCCACTCGCGATAAGGGTCTCCTCCGCCTATCAATATGAGAGGTCCAGCAGCTCAAGGCGAAGATGGTACGGGTGGGGATACTCTCGTGGGCAGGTGGTCTCTTTCAGTAAGTTCACTATGGTTGAGGGCGAAGGCTTCCAACTTTTAGCGGGGGAAGTTGCATCCATAGACATCCGCAAGTATAGCATCTCAGAGGACCTGGAACGGTTGGTTCCCATGAGGGAGACAGTGGAGACGAACATCACCCAGCTTGAGGCCTTGGGATTCTACACCGCATCAGAGAGGCACGAGATTAAAAACGTGAACGAGCTCATCGAGTCGGCATCCGTCAAGTTGGCGGGCGCCGCGTATGAGGAGGCATACATCGCACTCCGCCAGGCCTACCTCGCGCTCACAGGGGTTAAGGGGAGACTGGCCTCGATCGAAGTCGAGGCGTCCACCTCCATGAGATTGTTAGTGGGGTTCATCGCGCTCACGTCGATCATGCTTGCCTCATTGCTTACAGAACGAAGCTGGACCCGAATTCTCCTGACCGTCTCTCTCTACTTTCCCCTCATCATCTATGTGTATCGGGTATATCCGGGAAGCGCCTCCATCGAGGACGTCCCATTCGCCATCTCTAGCACGGTGACCATCATATTTGTACTGGCGATAGTGGCTCTGTCCCCCCGTTTCACTAGATGGTCAATGGGCAGGGGGTTCACGACATGGGAGACTATCATCCCCATCATCTCGATGGCGAAGAGAAGCCTCAGAAGGCGGAGACTCCGCCTCGCATTCACGCTGTCCTCCATCCTCGTTCTCACAATGAGCTTTGTCGCATTGACCTCCCTATCGACGAGCTACGGCCTCGTCTACTATAGGTCGGGCTCCGACGAGCCGAGTGTGGGGGGTATCATGATGAGGATGCCTGAGTATGACCCTAACGGTGAGTTCGAGAAGGGCTGGTTCTACCCGATCATAGCGAATGTGGTTGAATGGGCCAAGAGCTGCGAGGGCGTAGTTAACGTCGCCCTCAAGGCGGAGAACTATCCTGCCGTGAGACCCTACGGGAGGATAGGAGGAACATCGATCTTTGGCATACTAGGATTACAGATCGAGGGAGAGCCCCTGATCGCTAACATCAATGACTGCATCGTGGAAGGGGAGCCAATTAAAGCAGATGGTGAGTGCCTGCTGCATCGCTACGCGTCTAGGATAAGCGGAGTGGAGATCGGAGACATCGTCACAATCAAGGGCGTGCCCCTCAAGGTCGTGGGCTTCTTCGACGATAGCATCCGAAAGGTTATCGATACGGATGGCGAGTCCATCCTCCCAAAATATCAGGTCATCGTCAACCCCGGTGACGAAATCCCTATAGTGGAGGTGTGGACCTGTGATTCGAAAGAGGTCGTCATAGTGAACTTGGAGACGGCTCAAGGAATAGGCAAGGTGTACGTCTCCAGAATAGACATGGAACTGGAACCTGGGGCAGACGCAGACGTGCTGGTGAAAAGCATGGCTCTCTCCCGGGAGTACAGGTTCTGGGCGGCGAGCGGGGGCGTAGCCCACGCTGCATTCATGGGCAGCCAGGTAGGCGGCAAGGGACTCCCAATCCTTGTGCCCTGGACCATAGCCATGTTGAACGTCGTCGTGACGATGCTGAACTCCATGTACGAGCGCCGCAAGGAGATAGACATACTATCCAGCATAGGGCTGAACCCGGGGCACATCTCAGGCATCTTCATCGCAGAGGCCACCATCATAGGCGTGATAGGCGGAGGCCTTGGCTACCTGCTGGGCCTGGGATGGTACCCGCTCATGGCACAGTTCTCCTTCGCACCCGTCGTAGCCCAGAAAGTCTCCATCGGCTGGTGTGTCGCAGCTCTCGGAATCTCGGTCTCGTCAGTTGTCTTCGGTGCGTTGATCGCTCAGAGGAGATCGACAGAGTTGACCCCTTCAAAGAGTAAGAAATGGTTCTCAGGAGGAAAGTGGAAATCCAAAGACAACGAGTGGGAGATACCCCTCCCCCTACTGGTCGAGGAGGAGTCTCTAGACGCCTTCACCGACTTCCTCCTGGACCGCTTAAACAGATACGGGAACCCAGAGATGAACCCGTACATCCGGGTTAAAGAGATGAGACACGGGGAAGAGGGCGAGCCTCGGACACTTGATTTTAGCTACGTCGAGGGAAAAACGAGTATCGGGGGTGAGAGAACCGATAACGTCCTCTCATTAAACCGGAGTGGCAGTGGCGTCTGGACCGTCAACTTGAAGTCAGTGGGCTCAAGATACGGCGTGGACAAGACGGGCACCCTCATCAGAAGAATCCTAATCCAATGGTCGACTATACGCAGGAGAGACGACGCCCTTGATCCCAGAGCCTAGCTTCAGGTCCGATAGAGCGAACGACTGAATTTAAGGGCTAGTACTTTCTGTTTTCGGACTTCTTCCAGCTCAAAAACGCATCAAGAGTACCATGGCACACTGCCTGGTACACTCGAATGCTCCTGTCCTTGTGATCTTTCCTGATATCGTCGTATATCTCGGCGTCGGAGAAGCCGACTCCCTCCCCTGACGCGTCCAGGCACGTGGCCGAGAAGACCAGTACGGGTATCCTCGCCCAGTGTATCGCGGAGTAGCACATGGGGCATGGCTCGCAGCTGGAGTAGATCTCGCAGTGGGATGTCTCCCCCCTCTGGGGCATCCTC
>JAUWDP010000367.1 GCA_030608725.1 Candidatus Bathyarchaeota archaeon | reverse complement strand
GGGGCGTCTGATGAGTGGCGTTCGTGGACGTGGAAGTCCTTCCTTATCCAGGTGACGAGTTCCGGGGATGCCATGAGAAGCGATCTATCCTCTAGGGGCGGAAAGGTATTTGAGGGGTTCGAAAGGCGTCATCCCCGGGGGGTCTCCGCCACGGCGATGAGATGCTCTCCCATGTCCAGCAGACCTGGCCGGGTACAGAACTCCTTCTCAAGCCGAATGAGCATCTCGGTGGCCTCAGGGTTCGAGGCGATCTTCTCAAGCCCATCCCAGTAGCTCGATGTGATTGTGTTAGTGGAGGCGATCTCCAGCACCTCGCAGCCGTGCTCCTCCATGAACTCCCTCATGTAGCCTGAGGTGTAGAGGGTCATAGGGGCGTGCCACTCATTGGATCCTGGTCTGGTGTTTAGGTGATCCGGGAACTCGGTGGAGGGGTCCCACTCGACGTGGTCCTCGATGTTGACGAGGAAATCCTTTGCGTCGAAAGGAGATAGGAGGTGGAACGTCCCAAGGAGGCTCATCACGCTCACGATTAACGGGCTCCCCGGCCTGGCGACCCGGATGAGCTCGGATAGGGCTCGGCTCCTCGCGTCACGTACGTATGAAAGCGCGCCCCCGAGGCAGATGACGGCATCGTAGGATGCGTCAGGGATCTCGGAGAGGTCGCAGATGTCCAGACAGCTGAAGGCGGTTATGTTCCCGCGGACACCTGCCTCAACTATCCGTTTCTCTGCTATCCTCAGCTGCTCCTCGGATATGTCCACGAGGTGAACCCTATAGCCCATCCTGGCGAGGTCTATATCGTACCTCCCGGGCCCGCATCCAGCGTCAAGGACGTGCCCATCAGGAGGAAGATGCTTTTTGAGTATGTACTTCGTGACCTCGTACTCCACCCTACCGTGGAGGTTCTTCTGGAGGCGATCCCACTCGTTCTCGCCGTAGACGTTGTAGTAGTCCCTCAGGCCTTTGGGGTCGTACACATCATACCTCCTCGACGGGCTGGCGGAGGATCGTCTTCATGTTCTCGGGCTTGGACCTGCGGGGGTCGCTGAGGTAGATCTCGTGGTGGTGCCCCCTCATCCTGTATCCGCTCTCCTCGATGAAGGCGTGGAGCTTGCGTCCTGTGGGGCCCTCCTCGCTGTAGGGGCCAATGTGCATTATCTGGGCGCTGAGGCCCTCGTGGAACGTCTCCAGTGCGACGGCGTCGACGGCTGGGCCCCTCTTCTCCCTGACCTCGGGCCTGACCTCGTCCACCATCTCCTGGGTGATGAAGTCGGGCTGGCGGATCATGGACTTCCAGTTCCACTCCTCCCTGGGGGGCGCGTCCTCAATGTCGAAGACGGTGGGGTCGTCCCACCACCACAGCCCCTCCAGGGCCATGACGGTGAAGTCCCTGCCCTCCGCCTTGGACTTGAACTTCAGGGTGTAGCTCAGGCCGTAGAGGGCGGTCAACGCCGCCTGGTAGGCCTCGCCCTCAGGGGCGCCCCTCCCTAGATATGTCAGGAATTTCCCAGGGGGCACGTCCACTATCTCAGGCTTCCTCTTGGCCGTGTAGTACCTCTTCAGCTCCTTCCTAAGGTCGAGCTTGCTCATGCTCAACAGTATCCATTTAGAGATACTAAAAGGTCATGAGCGAAAAAAATTGCACACCCGCGTGGAACCCTTTCCCCGGGGACTCGGTATTTAAAG
>JAUWDP010000274.1 GCA_030608725.1 Candidatus Bathyarchaeota archaeon | reverse complement strand
GGTTGTGGGCCTCCAGCCGGGCGCCGTCGCTGAAGGGCATCGGCCAGTAGCTGACGTAGCCGCCGCTGGTCATCCCCTGCATCATTGAGGTGTGGTGGGCGTACTCGGCGAAGCCGCAGCCGAAAAAGTCCCCGAAGGGAGTCTCCACGCTGGGGTCCTCCTCACCGTCCCAGTAGAAGCGCAGTATCACCCTCCTCAGGATGTCGGGGTCCCCCGATCGTATCGTGAACCAGATCCTGGAGATGCAGCCTGCGCCCTCGATCTCGCCGACCACCACCTTCCCCCCGGGAGGGATGGTGACGAAGTCCTGGTTCCCCCCGGTCATGTCGTAGCTGGAGATCTGCCTACTCCTCCAGTTCTTGGCGACGGCGATGCCCCAGAGCCCCGCTGCGGGGTTCCCGAAGATGTCCCCCAACATCAGAATCAGTCAGAGATCACTTCGGAGTTCTAATAACGGTTGCGCAGGGACTTCGGGAAAGGCTCTTATCCTCAAAGGATTACGTTTTCCTGGAGGTTTCAAAATGTCCGAGAAACTAGCTGTAGGAGACATCACCATCCCCAAGGGGGAGATGAAGAAGGGCGCCATCAAGGGCGTCGAACTCGCGAACAGCGTAGCCGTCGACATACCCTTCCTCGCGATGAACGGGGCTGAGGACGGGCCCACCCTCCTCCTCATGTCCACACAGCACGGCATCGAGATACAGGGCATCGAGGTCATCCACAGGGTTATGAGGGACGAGCTGGACCCCAAGAAGCTGAGGGGGGCCGTCATCGGCATCCCCGTCGGGAACCCCCTCGCCTATATGCACCACCAGTACCTCTCATGGATCGACAACCTCGACGTCGGCACCGTCAGATGCGACAGGCCCAACGGAAACACCACGGAGAGGCTGGCCTGCGCCCTCTGGGAGGGGGCGTGGAGCAAGGCAGACTACGTCGTTAACATCCACTGCAACACCCGACCCGACTCCCTCATCTACCAGTGGATCAACACCGGGAACCCCGAGACCAGGGACGACCTCGTGAAGATGGCCGACGCATTCGGAGCCACCACCATCGTCTCCGACCGCGCGCCGGCGGAGGACGCGCCCCCGACACTGGGTAACAAGGCTTCCTGGAAGGGAGTGCCAGTGATACTGGAGGAGCTCATCGACGGCAGGTGGATCTCCGAGCCCTCGACGAGCGCCGGAGTCCGGGGAGTCCTCAACATCATGAAGGCCTACGACATGATCGACGGGGACGTTGAGCCCCAGGAGGGATTCCCCATCGTACCCGGCGTCAACAGGTTCCACGGCGTCATAAGGTGCGCCAGGGGAGGACTCATACGCTTCTTCAAGGCGCCGGGGGAGCTCTTCGCCGAGGGAGAGCCCCTGGCGGAGATCTACGACCTCTACGGCGACGTCATCGAAGAGGTGAAGATGCCAGTGGAGGGCTACGTCTGGGCCTACCCCTGCGGCCAGTCCCTGGGGACTTCCGGAGGGCTCCAGGCGGTCCAGTCCGGCGCCAACATCGCCTACGTCTTCACCCACGAGTCCGACTGATCTCCCCCTTTTTTTGCGAATCCTGAATGAAGGGTTTCTAAGCTCATCTATGGTCATTATCAGGGGCATCGCTTTTCCCATGGCCCATCTAACTCCTTTATTTCATTTCTTTGCGCACCGTCGAAAACCGTTATTACGTTAATCGGCTCCACTACGTACACATGACAGACGAGAGAGAGATCGACTGGAGGTCCCACCAGCTGGGGGCTATGGCCGCCTTCGCGGAGGTCGTTGACAACGGCTGCAAGCGCCTCGCCCTCAGCTCCCCTATGACCAGGGAGCAGTTCGACTCCGTCATCGAGGACATCCGGGAGATAGCCGCGAAGCGGGCCCTCATCCTCCACGTTGACGACGACTTCCTGGAGACCATCCTCTTCGACCACGAGCCCATCCGGGGGAAGACGGTGATCCACATCGTGGCCGAGCAGGCCACCGTGGACGAGTACCTGGGGCTCAAGGAGAAGAAGCGGAAGCACAGGGAGGCCGAGACGTTGAACCAAGAGGTAGAGCTTGAGGTCGCCTGGGGCCTAGGGCACCTACTGAGCTACGACGATGACTCCATAAAACGGCTGCTAGAGAAGCGGGGTCACTAGTCCTCTAAGACCAGGTTCTCCATGTTGTCCAGCTTCCCCTTGATCCAGACCTTGAGGCTCTCGATCCTCTCCTCCTTCTTGCTCCAGAGGTCCAGGTCGATGTTAGAGGCGATGGACTGGGCCACCATGAGCTTCAGCGTGTTGGGGTCCAGCGCGTCCAGCTCCACCGACAGGTCACCGTAGGACTCCAGGAAGCTCTCGGACCTGGCGTCGCTTCTCTTCACCGGCATCGGCGGCAGGTCGTACTGCTGGATCTGGTCCTTGGTGAGGGCAATCCTAATCACCGTGAAGTCCCCCGCGTCGTACTTCCGCAGCCTGTCCTCGAGGTCCCTCTCGATGTCGATGCCGCTGGGGTCAAAGTCTCCGAAGTAGAGCACTACCGTGGGCTTCCCCTTGAGCCTGTTCCGGATGTAGGTGGCCATCCTGTTGACGTATGTGAAGCTGGGGTAGCCCCGGGTTGGGAAGGTCCTAACGGAGTACTGGTTCGCGATGTCGCTCATGAGCCTGCTCAGGGCGTCCTTCTCAAGGCTCACGATGACGTA
>JAUWDP010000036.1 GCA_030608725.1 Candidatus Bathyarchaeota archaeon | reverse complement strand
GCTCCGTTCTCCCCCATTATCGCCACGAATTCACCTTTATGAATGGTCAGCGACACGTCATCCAAGGCCCTATCGACGCTCGGATAACTGAAGGAGACACCTTCGACCTCGATGATAGGGTTAATCCATTGCTCTCCTGTGTACAGATCGAGATCTGGGTCGACCGCTTTTCTGTTTACATTCCCCCTCTTTATGCGGTCCCGCAGCTGCTCTACGAGCATTGTGGGGTTTAGAGGCGTTCTGTCCAAGAGTACACCCTTGCTCTTCAGCCTATCGTTCAATTCGATGACTCTGGGTATGCCAACTCCTACGAGACGCGTCGTCTCGTCGGTAAAGACCTCCTCAGGAGAGCCCTGATTAGCGATCCGGCCATCAGAGAATATGATGACCCGGTCAACGTATTGCGTAGCCAGATCGACACGATGCTCTATGAGGAGAATAGTCATCTCATATTCCTTGTTCAGAGTATCCAGGACCCGGAAGATACGCTCTGCACCCAGGGGATCGAGGAAAGAGGTAGGCTCATCGAGTACGAGAACCTTGGGCTTCATAGCTAGAATGGAAGCTATTGCGAGGCGCTGTTTCTGCCCCCCTGACATCTCATGGGTTGCCCGATCCTTGAGATGATCGATACCAGCAGTCTCAAGGGCCCAGCCTATCTCCTCTAGCATCTTATCCTTGGGGACGCCTTGGTTCTCCAGGCCGAATGCAACGTCCTTCTCGACAGTCAGGGCGAAGATCTGGTTGTCCGGATTCTGGAAGATGAGGCCCACATGTTGTGCCAACTTGTAGGTTGGATGCTCTCTGATGTTGAAGCCAGTAACTGTGACCTCGCCTTTCATATCGCCGTTGTAGAAGTGGGGGATGAGACCGTTGAGAGTCCTACAGAAGGTGGTCTTTCCGCATCCGCTTGGCCCAGTTAGAAGTATGAACTCTCCCTTATCGATGGTTAGGTCTATACCCTTCAACGCTTGTGTTGTAGCGTTTGGGTAGGAATAGTGGAGATCCCTCACCTCTATAATGCCCAAGGATTCCTCCTCTTTTGACCTATGAATCCGTTAAAAAGGATGTCTACGCATATATTAGTTAGCTCTATAGTATATTATCAAACGAAGCTGGATTCCGTTTTTCATTCCTTTTCAAGTAGTTCGGTGAGAAGAACAAGGGCCTCCTTTAGAAACTTCCTTGGGTCCCCTTCGCCATTGAATCCAGCAGCAGTAGGATGACCGCTTCCAGCCCCGGAGAACATCTCTCCTAGAGGCATGGCCAAGTCCCTACCGAGGTGTACATGGGACTTTTCGTGGAAGACCTCGGATGATCTAAAGCTTGCTTTGAGAGCTTTTTTACTCCTACCTGCTACAATGGCGACATCCCCGCCAAGGCTAATTAGGGCGCGGGCTGCAGAGGATTGATACGAGCTGAGCTGGGATGTAGCTATGGTCCAGTCTTCTACCGTGTGAAGGTTCATCCTCTGAGCTGCCTTCAGCCTGGCGATGTTCTCAGGTCGTCCCCTTTTAAACACGAGCAAGCCGAATATCTCCTCCATGGAGCCGTCGACTTGAAGGAGCTCAGAGACGTATTGGATTGTACGAGATGTAGCAAGACGGAGGTGTTTAGAATCGAAGAATATCCCCAACATCAATGCCCTAGCAGTAGTCGATGATGGAGGTATGCCATATTTTTTGTAAATTGTATAAACTATCTCGCAGGTCGACGATGCACCCTCATCCACGAGGTGGAAGGATGTTATCTTGGAGACCTCAGGATGAGGGGAGTGGTGGTCAATGAATATTTTTGAAGTTTCAGCTGATGACACCACGTCTCCCCAAGCCTCAAGCTGCCTCAGTGTCGCAGTGTCACAAACAAGTAGGAGTTCATAGTCATCAATAGAGGCATCATCGAGGATCATAATACCCAATTCATCAATTATCTTTTTCGAGAGGAGAGTGGCTCCCCCAGGTAGGTAGATATCAGCTGAAGCGGAATGCTTCAAAGAGGAGGCTAACTGTTGAAGAGCGAATGCTGATCCAATCGCGTCGGGATCAGCATTGTGATGGCAAAGAATGAGGGTACGACCAGAGATTAGCCTCTTTAATGCCTCATATTGGGAGTCTGTGATGACCAACCTGGATATGAATTAGTACAGTCTAGGGATAAAGATAGGGGGCACAGCCGAGGGGCTACCTTTTAAATCAGAATGCGCCCCTTAAACTGGATTTGAGAATGTCGGAGAAAATATTGATCAATGAGGTCAACGCATTGAAGAAGACACGGCCATCGGTCATATTCGCCTTTTCAGGGCCTGGCTTCATAGGTAATACAGCTCTCATGTACATTGTACGCAACAAGAATTTCGAGTTGAAAGCCGAGGTAAGATCAAAGCTGCTTCCTCCGACTATACTACTCATGGAAGGGAAACCCATTCATCCATTCAGGATATATGGTGACAGCAAGGACGAGCTACTAGTGGTCATCAGCGAGTCCCTGGTCTCCCCCGAGAGCTCTTGGGATATCGGTGCCAAGCTCATGGAATGGTTGCTGGAGAATGGTGCCAAAGACTTCGTCTGCATCGAGGCGATGCCCATGCCGCAGCAGTTGAAGGAGAACCCTGTCTTTGGCTTCAGCATACCTGATAGGGAGCTGATAAAGTTCGGCGCAAGACCCTTGACAGAAGGAGGGGTTTCAGGTCTCAACGCGGTCCTCATGGAGGAGGCCCTAAAACGGGATCTACCTTGGACTACTCTCCTGATACCGACTTCCTTCATCTCATCCATCGACTACGCGGGGGCCACATCGGTGATCAGCGTCCTGAACAAGATGTACAAACTCGGCGTGGACATCACGCCACTTAAGAGAAGCATCGAGATGAGGGAAGAGATATCACAGAAAGCCGTCGTGGCTGAGAAGCGCGGTATACTGAGCTCACTCAGGAGAAGGGGCTAGATTAAACCTGGGGGCTCGAGCCCATCTGTTGGTTTATGTCCTTCTGGAGGTTCTCTTGGAGCTTCGTCAGCCTCTCCCTTGTGTTGGTCTCTTGTTTCACCAGCACCTTGGACCTCAGACCGAGGAACTCCTTCCTCTCCGTAAGCTCCTTCACGACGATGTCTTTATCTTTCTCAACTAGGACCGCGCCAGCCGATTTGTAGACCTTAGCGTCAGAAGGCGTGTCCTCCAGAGTTTTAAGTGATCGGTCAGACTCAGTGAGCTCTAGCTCGAGCCGCTGCTTCTGGACAACGAGCTGCTGTAGCATGTTCTGAAGCTGCTGCATCCGGCTAAGCTTCTCCTGGATGTCCGGTGGAAGCTGACTCAGATTTGACATATCATTCTCCCTTTAACAATACGAACCTAGGTTTATAGTTATTGATGGGAAATAGGATCTACAAACAGGGCTCATGTGTATGCTGGAGTTATCTCAACTAACAGAATCCACTACGTTCATGATTGCCCCGACCCAGCGGATGTAGCTGTTGAAAGCAGCCCGTAGGGCTGTGACATCTGAAGCCTCCATTGAGATGACGAGCTTCCCTTCCTTTGCCTTGACTTCCACATTCGAACGTTGAGATATGGGATGTTCAGCCTCTGGGATTAGGGATTCTTCGACGATGGCAGCTACCTCAGAGGATAACTGTATTGAGACCTCAGCGTATATCATCCGTGAAAGGCTCCTTCGCTCCACTGTGTCTCACGATAAATATGAAAAAATGGTGGAGTATATTAACGTATACGAGTCGAGGCTTGCCCGGTCTTCGTTGAGGGGATATAGGCTCCCCCGGCGAATCTGTATCCGCATTTATTGCATCCCCAGATCCCTACGCTTTCCCGCTTCACTTTTCTGCTTGCGCATCTGGGGCATCTGTGGTTTGCCCTCATGCCCAAGGTGAGCCTTGTCCAGTTCTTGCGGACGGATGTACCACCCCGGGTTCTGAGCCGGAGGCCGAAGGTCGTCTTCTTCTTGGGCATCAGTCATTCTCCTAGATGTTCTTTCTCAGTTCTTCGACTTTTTCAGCTGCGACCTGTACGGCTGTCTTGAGCTCGTCTCTGGTGAAGCCTACTGAGCCTGCCTTCTGTATCGTGCACACGTTGCCCTTCTCGTCTAGGGTGACGGTTATCCTGGCGTCCATGACCTCCTCCTCGTCCGCAGATGGGTCGACCAGCAGGCTGTCGCCGATCTTCACTATCGAGACGGCGAGGGGCTCCTTCCGGATCTTGACGGCCTTTGTCTTCTTTGTGAGTTTAACGTTTCCGTCCTTGACTGTGTAGACAGGCATCTTCGCGGTCTTCAGTGCGGCGATCGCGGCCAATGCTGAGCAGTCTATGAGATTTCCGTCGTAGCTGAGTACGTAGATGTCCACGTGAACCATGTAGACTGACTTTCCCTTTACTAGGCACAGCTTTTTCATATCGAGTATCTCGGCGGACCTGAGTCCCCTGTCGACTACCCTCGCGAGCTCTATTGACCTCTCGTCTGGGGGGCCCGGCTCGAATGTTGGGTGTGCGATGGGCGTGAACTCGGCGTTGGTCATGAGCACTCCCTTGTCAGGAGTGTCATCGAATGGGTAGCCTTTCCCGAACTTGACTCCTACTAGGACCCTTGTTTTTCCCATGTATGCTTCTGCGGACCCTTCGACCTTCTCGAGGACCCCTGTCTTTATCTGGATCTCACGGTAGTCCAGTAAGTCTCGTCCGTCCATGCGCTTCCCTGACGCGACGACCTCGGTGATCTTGTTTCTCTTGAGCCTTGAGGCTATTCCGACGTTTCTTGACATTCTAGTTCGCCTCCCCTTCGTCAAGGCCGTACTTCTTCTTCAGTGCCTCGCGCTGGACCTCATATATCTGCTTGCAGCCCTCGATGGCCATGTCAATGCAGCCGTTGAACTCGTCCTGGGATAGGATGCCGTCCATCTGGAGCAGGGTTACGTGCTCCGTCTTTGGCATGTAGGCTAGTGGTACGTCGGCGTCGCCTTCCTTGTCCTCGTAGTCTCCGAGGTCAAGGACCAACTGGCCGTCTATCTTCCCTGCGGCGCACGACGCCACGAGGTCTCGTACGGGTATTCCTGCGTCGACTAGGGCGACTGAGGCTGCGTTGATGCAGGCCGTCCTTGTTCCCCCGTCCGCCTCCAGTATCTCCGCGTACACGTCTATCACGGATCTTGGATATCTCTCGAGGAAGACGGCGGGTTCTAGGGCGTACCTCATGACCATGCTTATCTCGTTGTCTCTTCGTGATGGTGCGGGGGACCGTCTTGGGTCCACCGAGAAGGGGGCCATGTGGTACCTGCATCTCAGGGTGGCCATGTTCGGCTTGGAGAAGCGCTTTGGGTGCATCTCCCTGGGTCCGAATACGCCTACTAGGATCTTGTTCCGTCCCATCTCTATGTAGGCCGACCCGTCCGCGTGGGGGAGTACTCCGCTCTCTATCTTGAGTGGTCGGAGCTCGTCTGGTTTCCTCCCGTCGTATCTCTTCTTTGTTCTCTTACTTTTTTTCTTGCTCATTTAATTTCCTCCTTTAACTCTTTCAGGTACTCCTGCACCCTGGTGGTGAGGCCCGAGATGTGCGCTTCCCGCTCGATCTTCTCGATGACCTTTACGATGATCATCTCGTTCTCCCGGTTCCTCCCTTGGATGAGGATCCATCCGTTCTGCCCGATGACCACGTTGCATCCTGTCTCTCTTAGGATCATGTTTACCATCGAGCCCTTCTTTCCTATGAGCCTTGGTATCTTCGAGGGGGTTATGCGAAAGATAAATCCTTCTTTCACCTTCCCCAGGTTCGGTCCTAGGATCGAGAGTATTGGTGTCCTCCGTCGGTCTAAGTCGACTATCTTGGCGATGATCGTCTCGCCGACGTCGAGTATCTCTGGCATGACTATGTCCGACCTGAAGGGGGCGTCTATTGCGTCCTGGACGTTCAGAAAGGCGTTCTCTGCCGCCCCTATATCTACGAGCCATCGTCCGAGGTCTATGTCGATGATTTTGCCGATGATCAGGTCCCCTGAGAGGGGATTGAACCCGGCCTCGAGGGAGATAACTGACACCATCCCTCGGTTGTAGTTTACCAGCCCTATTCTTGATGCGCTGACATTTCCATTGCTACGGAATGTGTTGTCGCCCGTCCTGATTCTTCCTTCGAAGAGGACATCTCCCGGGACCACCAAGTCTCTGTTCTCAAACTTCGCTGACATTGTTGTTCTCCTTTCACTTCATTATCTTCGTCTGGAGGTTGCCCTGGGTGGCTTTCCCGAGGCGGTCTAGGAGCTCCCCCTGCATCGCCGCTGATATGGAGATCACGGCGATCCATGAGCCGTCCGCGGCCCACTCGTCCCGTTTGATGTCTCCCAGGTTCTTGGCTATGCCGTACGACTTGGAGGAGTACTCTGCGGGTATCTTGACGGCGATCTCTATCGTCTCCATCCTCATGGGCAGTATGGGCCTTAGGGCGTCGACTATGTCCTTGAGCTGCTCCTCGGCGTCTATGAATGAGTCGATGGATACCTTGGCCTCTGCCATGGCGTTCTCTATTCTCAGGGGTGGATGGGGTAGTCTTGTAGATGGGTCCACGTAGGTGCGGGAGATGATGCTGATTATCTGCTTGAGCTTCTGCTCGGTCATCTCCTTCCTCTGCTGGGCGGTGAGCTGAAGGGTGCCCTTCTCGAACATGATCTCGGCCACCTCCAGGGGGTCTGCTGTTCCGAATGCCTCCTCAAGCTTGGTGCCGGAGGCCTTCTCACCTTTGTTGGCGTCTGTGAATATCGTGTCTACCATGAGGACGTTCGATATATCGGTCAGCTCTCCCCGCTTGTAGAGGAGACCCTTGTCTGGGTCCACCAGAATTTCGAATCTCTCGCCTGAATGCGAGTACCTGACCCGTGTGTATCTGTCACTCATTCTTGGAGCCTTCTACTTGAGGTGTTTCTCTACCTCATCCTCTGCGAGTCTTCTGAAGGCTCTCGTCTCCTTGGGTATAACTGCGACCTTGCAGTTCTTGGAGGTTATTTCGCCCTCCGATGCGAGTTTGACTGTCTCGACGGCGAGTGAGATGGCCTCGTCCAGCGTTAGGTCGGGCCTGAACTTCTCCTCGAGGAGCTTGTTTGCCTCTTCGCTCTTCCTTCCCACGGCTGTTGCCTTGTATCCCCTATATGATCCGCTGGGGTCAGCCGTGAACACTCTGCTCCCCGTTCCGTCGACGCCGGCTATGATCATGCTTACCCCGAAGGGTCTGGCTCCGGCGTGCTGGGTGTATACCTGGGCTTGGTCGCCCATCCTCCTCGTGAGGATCTCTATGTCGACTGGTTCGTCGTATAGGAGACGGTTGCTCTGGCAGAAGACTCTGGACTGGCTGATTAGCACCCGTGCGTCGGAGCTTAGTCCGGCTATTGCGGTTGCGACGTGGGTGTCGAGTTGGAATATCTTCTCGAAGTACTTGGGGTCTTCGAGCTTGCTTAGGGGAGTCTCGTTGGCTGCTAGGACCACTCCCTCGGGTGATGTTACGCCTACTATGGGGGCTCCTCTCTTCACTAGCTCTAGTGCGTATTCGACTTGGTAGAGGCGCCCTTCGGGTGAAAATATTGTTATGGCGCGGTCGTATGCTCTGGGCATAAACAAATTCCAGTCCTCCTTTTCTCCTCTCAGACGTTTGGTTTCGTGATTTTACCTCATGGATGTTATTTAAAGGATGCTAATAGGTGTTTGTTGGTTTCTTGGTGGGCGTGTCTGTGTGAATGGTAGGGTATGATAAGCGTTTTTTTCGCGTGCGGCTGGCTTAGGATAAGGGTTCCCGGGTGTTGTCTTTTCGGTAAAAAAAGGGTGAATCTTAGAGATTCAGTTCATGTTAGACTGTCTGACCCAGAAAAGCGTAAGCCATGTGAATTAGATTCCTGTAAAGAAAAATCTTTATTGTCAATACCTTACTTCATGTGGGGGATATGATGGGGGCATTTTCAGAGAGAGAGTTAGAGTATCTCAAGGAAAAGGGGTTGGAGGGCGCCCGCGGCTACATAGCCACGGTATCGAGGAAACAGAACCCTCAGTTGACGCCAGTAGGTTATGTCGCAGATGAAGAGAGGATATATTCAAACATCAAACATGATTCGGTGAAAGCCAGAAACGTAAGAAGAAACCCGAGGGTTTCATTTGTAGTCGATGATATGATAGGCGATTGGAAGGAGGGGAACACCCGAGGAGTGTCGGTAACCGGAAAGGCGGAGCTGATTTCGAGCGGCAAGGTTTGGGAAACTGGTCGAGACCTCTTCTACGAATGGTGCCCATGGTGGAAGGATTTTCTAGTTCGTGAAGATGGTTGGAGCAAGTACATTCTCGTGATCACTCCAATCAAGGTTCGAAGCTGGGGCCTGACTTAGATACGTGTACACGCCCATACTATGTTCTTCACTGATGTCAGTATCTGCT
>JAUWDP010000356.1 GCA_030608725.1 Candidatus Bathyarchaeota archaeon | reverse complement strand
GACATCAGCGGCGCCTTGGTGTTCACCGCGCCCCGGGCGATGATCCTGTCCCCCACGATCTCCGCGGCGAAGGGGGGCGATATCCACTCGTCGAGGGGCTCCACGGGGAGGACGTCGTACATGCTGTAGAGGATGAGTGTCCTGTCGGAGCCGTTGTCCATGCGTCCGTAGACGACGGGGTAGCCGCCGTAGTCCAAGAGCTCGACGTCGGCGTCCAGACGCTCCCGGAGGAAGCCTTCTAGGAAGCGGGCGGTCTCCAAGATGCCCTCCCCGGTGGGGGACACGCTGGGCATCCTGAGGAAGCCCCTGACCTCCTCGAGGTAGGCCTCCCATCTCTCCTCGATCAGGGCCGATACTTCACCCATTTAGAATCCTCAGATGGTATTCGCAGGTTCGGGGTTAAATAGTTGAAGCCTTGACGGATTTTTCGCAAGGTTTTTAGCATGCGCTAAGGGGGTTGAATCTGATATGAGCAGGGGTAAGCGTCCTGACTGCATCGGACTCCACGGTGCGGAGGACGAGTGCGAAGTCTGCGAGTGGAGGCGGGAGTGCCAGGAGATGGCCGAGGGCATCGAGTCCGCGGCCTTCCGGAAGGGCACCCACGTCCGCATCGTCAGCAAGTACAAGGAGAAGAAGTACAAGCCCAGGCGGATCCCCTAGTCGGCCCAAAGCTCCTCTTGGAAGACCATGGAACCTCCGTCCTCCTTCATGACCGTTGTAAGGTTCCCCCCCTCGCCGTATCCGTGGTGGGTCACCAGCAGCACCTGACTAAACATGGCTTTTTGAAGGGATAGAGAAAGGCAGAGGCTACCGCTCGCAGAACCGTTTATAACCCGTAGCAACTATTCGCGGGGAAGTGGGTTGACGGTGGGTTCCGGGGCCTCCTACGAGCTTCTGTGTTTCTCCGCCTTCCTGATAGCAGTTTACGGCATTAGCCGGATGGGGAAGAGGGACAAGGCGAAGGCCGAGAGGCTGCTCGCCGCCCTGCTCGTGGGCCTCTTCTTCGGCGTGGGCTGGGAGCCCCAGGGGACCGGGCTCGTCTGGAGGTATCCGGGTTACAGGTTCTACGCGTTCATGGACATCCCCCTGGCGCTCCTGCTCAGCTGGTCGTGGTGGATGGTCGTCTGCCGCCTCGTCGCCGACGGGATCGAGGGCTCCCTGGGGAGGTTCATGGCTCGGAAACACGGGCTGATCCCGGTGGCCGCCACCTATGTCGCCGGAGCCCTCGTCGCGCTTGTGATAGAGCCCCTCTCCGTCGCGTTTGGATGGTGGGACTACCTCGTCGTGGGCGAGAGGGCCGCCCTGCACTTCCCGATACTGGGGGTGAGCTTCAACCTCACGGTGATCGTGGGCTGGGGGATGCTGACCACGTTGAACTTGGCCCTATCGGGGAGGGCGGGTATGTTGGCGTCCAAGATAGAGGGCGAGTCGGGCCTGGGCTATCTGGGATCGCTCGGTCTGGTCAGTGCCTGCTTCGGATTGTTCAGCGGGTGGCTCTCGTGGCAGCTGGCGGGCTTCTTCGCTGCGTTCGTTGAGGGAGCTGCACCGAGGCTTTTCTTCACCAGGTACTACATCTTCATCCTCGAGGGGGTCACCAGCGGCCAGCTGCTGGGGCTGCTGATAGCCACCTCTGCGTCTTGTTATTATCTGTGGAGTAGGCGTGTGCGAGCCTAGGCTGGCACGTTCGAGGCACATCCATACTTCTCCAGAGTGACCTTCATGCGGTGTCTATTGTAAGAGCGTCTGGGAGATATTTAGTGAGGAGCCCCCCGAGGTGGCCGAGGCCTACATCAAGCTGTCCTCGGCGCGCGCGAAGAAGGATGTGAAACTGTGAAATGCCACAAGACAAAATACATCAATAGAGGCAACACC
>JAUWDP010000209.1 GCA_030608725.1 Candidatus Bathyarchaeota archaeon | reverse complement strand
GATCTTCGTGTCGATACTGGGTCCTGTGATAGCGCGGCGCCAGCTCAGGGACTACTAACCCCCCGGTTATCACAGCGACGCTGTGTAGACGTTCATCCTCTCCTCGTCGAGGGTGAACCGGTGCCCTGCATCCGCCAGCTCCTTCGCTGAGAGCTTCAGCCAGCTCCCGAAGGAGCCCTCCTCCGTGTTGTCCGGGTCGATCTTCGAGAGGTCGCTGTGCCCCTTGAACCTTGCCGCCTGCATGAGGACATGCTTCGAGGCCCAGTAGTCGAGGGCGACGGGGTCCGTGCCCGCCATGACGGTGTCCAGCCTCGTGGCCTGGGCGTAGGGACTTGATGGCCCGCTGCCCGGGTTGGCGTTGACCCATATAGCGTCCAGGACGTTCAGCGTGGGCATCCGGGTGCCAGCCATCTCGGTCCCCATCCCGCCCCTGCGGACGCTTCTGTGGGAGTCCCCGCCAGTCAGCTTGTCCGAGACCACTCCCATGTAGTGCTTGACGCAGGTGGTCACGCCGTAGATGAAGTGGGCCTTCAGCACCGGGACGTTGATCACCTTCAGCCTCTCCCCGTCGTAGCCTGAGACGTCAGGCAGCCAGACCCCGTGCCTGAAGCTGATCCGGGTGCCGTGCTCCGTCTTGAACTTCGGATACGAGACCCTTAGGGCGCTGCCCCCGCTCGCCCCCTCGTCGACGAAGTAGCCGTCCCCGTCGTCCCCCATGAAGTACTCATCCACCTTCGTCGTTGTTATGGTGTCCCAGAGGTAGGTGGAGACCCTGTGGACCCCCGAGAATCCGTCCACCACCTTCTGGATGGAACGGGAGGTGTCCTCGGCGTTGTTCCTCTCGTAGTCCAGGCTCCCCCAGCGTCGGGTCGAGCCGTACTGGGCCTGCCCGTTGTCGGCGACCACGACCTCCCCCGCGTAGACGTCGGGGTGCTCCGTGACCGCCCTGATGATGGACTCGACGAGGTCGGTGTTCGTCCCTCCCCTCTCGTCCCACTGGGAGTTCACCTTGATGACGACCACGGCGTCCCTCGGGATAAGCCCCTCCGGCCCGGAATGCTCCCCCTCCTCCCCTGACCTGTAGAATTTCAGACCTTTATCCGCCATGAGACCCAGGAGGGCCTTGAAGCCTCCGTCAAGACCGCTGGTACCGGTCACGGCGAAAATGTCTGATGCAGGCTCGCTCACAGCGAGTCTATCTTCAATCTTGAAACCTTCCATCTCTCAACCACCAATACAAGAGCGCTAAAACGGGTTGAGTTCACATAGATCCGGGAATTAATAATGGTTGACGTATCAAAGGCGGAACGAGGATCAGGCGAGGTAGACGTAGTTATAGTAGATCAGGTAAATACCGACGGCGACGAGGACCACCCCGCTAACCCGTTGAAGCCTCTCGGTCGCCCTGGAGATCCGCCCGATCATGGCCTCCTTCGCTCTGGCGACGAGGACGCTGGTCACGATGAGAGGGAGGCCCATCCCCAGGGAGTAGAAAAGGAACATCAGCACGCCGTTGAGCACCCCCCCTGAGAGGGCGTAGAAGAAGACAGAGATGAACACCGGAGCGGAGCACCCCACACCCGCGACCCCGTAGACCAGGCCGAAGAGGTAGAGGCCCACCAGCCCCTGCCTCCGGGAGGGGGATGCCCCCACCTGGATGAAAGGCAGGTTGACGTGGAGGAGCGTGGCTGCGCCCATGGCGATCATGAGTAGCCCCGCTACGAGGCTTACCGTAGGGATTACCGTCGAGAGCACGGCCCCCAGGCCCGAGGCCAGCAGCCCTATCAGTGAATAGAAGGTCATGAGGCCGAGGGTGCAGACCATCCCCCCCGTGACCGCCTTCACCACCGAGAAGTCCGAGCCGAGATAGTACGAGATGTACCCCGGGATGAGCGCGTAGCCGCAGGGCGAGAACAGTGACAGCAAGCCAGCCGTGAATGCGAAGGCGATGCCAGCCGTGTCCACGCTCATCAGAATCGTGTTCCTCTTAGACGGATATAAATATTTGAGGGTAGATCAGGCTAATCTCCCCCGTCGAGTCTCTCTAATCGTTGTATCGCGTCCGATAGAACGGCGCAAGGCGCAGCTTTATCATCGTCTTCTCGAAGATATCCACCCACTCATCGAACTCGGCTGAGATGGCCTTCGGGGTCAAGATCCCGGCGTCGAACTCCCTCCCAACCTCCCGAGCAGCCTTGGCCCGGTAGACCGAGAGGGTGCGGTCGCCCTCGCGGCCCACCTCGAAGAAGTCCTCCGAGAGGAAGACGACGACGGGGACCCGCAGTGCACCCAGGATGCGGAGTTCGCTCTGGAGCTCCTCTGAGGCCGCACGAGCGATCACCTTAACCGTGGTCTTCTCGCCGCATGCGTCGGCTATCTTCTTCAGCATGGGCCCTGTCCTGGCGCAGTCACCGCACCAAGCCCCGGCGTACACGAGGACATTCAGCTCCCGGCCGTAGCCCTGCAGGCGGTTCAGTTGCTCCTCCGTTAGCTCCGGTGTCCTCTCCGCCCGCTCCTTCCACCTCTCAGCGAACTTGGGGTTGGCCCCCTCAATGAAGGCGTCGTAGCCCTGGGCCATCTCCCAGTGGCGCTTCCAGAAGTCGCTGCGGCCATCATAATATGTTGGTTTCTCGGTCAACATGACTGACGTATGAGGCTTACGGCTCCATTTATAGATTGAGTAGTAGCTGCATGAGAAAACATGAAAAAAAGAATGAAAAAAGGGAGCTGTCCTACATCATGGGAGGCATGCCGCCCGGCATACCGCCAGGCATCCCGCCCATTCCACCCATGCCGCCCATCCCGCCGCCGGGAGGTCCTGCGCTCATCTTCGATGCCGCGATGACGTCGTCGATCTTGAGCAGCATCGTCGATGCCTCAGTGGCCGACTTTATGGCCTGGACCTTGACTGCCATGGGCTCGTAGACGTCGAGCTCAGCCATATCGGAGACCTCGCCGTCGTAGCTGTTGACCCCCGCCCAGATGACGCCCTTGGTGTGCTGCGACTGCATCTCGGAGAGGGCGTCGATGGGGTCCATCCCCGCGTTCTCGGCTAGGGTGTTCGGGATCACCTCGATGGCGTCTGCGAACTTGCCTATCGCGAGCCTCTCCCGGCCCGTCACGCCCTCGGCGTACTCCCTCAGCCTCCGGGCGACCTCGATCTCGGGGGCGCCTCCGCCCGCTACGATCTTGGGCTCCTGGACGACATCCCTGATCACGCAGAGGGCGTCGTGGAGGGATCTGTCGGCCTCGTCGACTATCCGCTCGGTGCCTCCCCTGATGAGGATTGAGACGGCCTTGGGGTTCTTGCAGCCCTCGATGAAGAGGAGCTTGTCGTCGCTGACCTTTTTCTCCTCGACGGTGGCGGCGTAGCCGGCGTCCTCGGTG
>JAUWDP010000013.1 GCA_030608725.1 Candidatus Bathyarchaeota archaeon | reverse complement strand
CCTCGGATAGGCTGATCTCTCTTGGCTTGAACTCTTTGAGTTCCATTCAACAACGGTCTAGTAAGAGGAGCCTAAAATTTAAATCTTTAAGCACTCCTCAAAGGAACTTCTTGCCCGGTACAGATAGTTTGTTAATCCATGGAAGCTGGATGGAGCCCCGGGCGGGATTTGAACCCGCGGCCAACAACTTACGAGGCTGCCGCTCTGGCCTCTGAGCTACCGGGGCACTGCAACCATATGAAAACACGCCACTAAATAAGAAAATCGGTGGAGCCTCACGGGAGGGAGGTGACCCCCGCCCTCACCAGCTCCATCACCCTCTCCTCGGAGTACCCCAGCACATCCATCAGCACCTCCTTACTATCCTGACCGATTATAGGGGAAGCGCTCCTGACCTCGGGCTGGCTCACCGAAAACTTCACCGGGAAGTTGATCACAGTTATCTCCCCGGCCTTCGGGTGCTCCAACTTGACGAACATATCCCTGGCCTCCAGGTGGGGGTCCTTCACGACCTCGTCGACGTGGTAGATGGGGGCCACGGGTATGTCGGCCTCCACGAAGAACTCCACCGCCTCGTCCCGACCCATGCCCTTTATCTTCTCCTCGATGACCTCGCGGGTGACCTCCTCCACGTCTAGGTACTTCTTCATCCTGTCGATGGCCCTCGGGTTGAAGCCAGCGATGTGGATCCACCCCCCGTCCCCCGCTTGGATTATGCCCCCCCGCCCCCGGCCCATGGGATACTTCTTCCTGATCTCCCAGGGCTTCATCCCCGAGAGCAGGTATCCAGTCACACCCGTGTTGTACGCCACCATGCAGTCGAACTGGGCAACGTCGATCATCTGCCCTATCCCCGTCCTGTCCCTGTACCTGATAGCAGCAAGGATCGACATCGCCGCCATGGTGCCCGGCCCGAGATCCCCGTAAGCTTGGGCCATCCCCAAGGGTGGGCCCTCGGGGTCCTGCCTGTCCCCCGTGAGCCGCGTGTGGCCGCTCATCGCCTCCGCGATGGGGGCGTAGGACCCCCGGCTCGAGTAGGGGCCGGTCTGGCCGAAGCCCGAGAGGGCGGCGTATATGATCTTCGGGTTGACCTCCTTGAGGACGTCGTAGCCGAGGCCCAGCCTCTCCATGGTCCCCGGGCTGAAGTTCTGGGCCACCACGTCCGAGACCTTGAGGAGCTCCTTGAAGACCTTCAGCCCCTCGGGCTCCTTCAGGTTGAGGGTCAGGTCCTTCTTGCCGAGGTTCAGATGGTGGAACGTGTAACTGGAGCCCCCGAAGAGAGCCCCCTCCGCCGCCCGGTCTATAGCACCCCACGGCGGCTCGATCCGGATGACCTCCGCCCCCATGTCAGCGAGCATCATCGTGCTCCACGGGCCGAACCAGACGTGGCAGAGGTCCAGCACCCTGATATCGTCTAGAATCTCCATCGCAGACACCTCAAAACGTATCTTGTTAGTGAACCAGAGGACATATAATACGTTTTTCCGAGGCCCCCCACGAGTAAACGTTTTCACGTCCATCCGCCCCCATGATACACGGTGAACATGCTGTCATCCGCGGGCGACATAGGGGAGCGGGGGATCATCGAGATAATGCTCAAGCACATCACGCCGATGCCGGGGATGCCCATCCCCTTCTGGGACGACGTCATGGCCATCAGCCTCGGCGACGGGAGGGCCGTCGTCCTCAACACAGACATGCTCGTCTGGAGCACAGACGTCCCAGAGGGGATGACCCACCGCCAGGCCGCCCGGAAGGCCGTCGTCATGAACTTCAGCGACCTCGGCGCCAAAGGGGTCCGCCCCACGGCGTTCCTCTCCAACCTGGCCCTCCCCAGGGACATCCCCGTCGAAGCCGTCGAGGAGCTCGCGAGGGGCTTCGAGGAGGGGGCGCGGGAGTACGGCGGGTATGTAATCGGGGGGGACACCAACGAGGCCGGCGACATCATAATCAGCGGGGTCGCCATTGGAGTCGCCGACGAGGGGGCGCTCATCAAGCGCGAGGGGGCCGAACCCGGTGACGTTCTGGCGACCACCGGATACTTCGGTGACACGGCCGCCGCGTTCAAGATGCTCCTGGAGGGATACGAGGCCCCAAAGGAGGCCGAGGAGCCCATCCTAAGATCGGTCTACGCTCCCCGGGCGCGCATCGAGGAGGGAGTAGCGCTGGCCGAGGCTGGCGCCGCGACGTCCTCCATCGACTCCAGCGACGGCCTCGCCAGGAGCCTCTACGACCTCTCAAGGAGCAGCGGCCTCGGATTCAGAATAACCGAGCTCCCCATCTCCCAGAACGCCCGAAGATTCGCGGAGCACAACGACCTCGACACCGGGGTGCTCGCTCTCTACGGAGGCGAGGAGTACGAGCTCGTGTTCACGGTGAGCCCTGAGAAACTGGGGAAAGCCAGGGACGCCCTCATGAAAGTGGGCTGCACACTCATCAAGATAGGGAAAGTAACCGAGGAGAAGGAGATAATCCTCGTGGAAGACGGGGTCTCCAGGCCCATCGAGAGAGGGGGCTGGGACCACTTTAAGGGCTGAAATAAATCCCCCATCAACCCAGAAGCCATTTTTACACGTTTAATCGCGTCCAGCGAGTCTTCAGAGCATTTTTTTCCTTTTTCCTCCTTCAATAATGGTGTTTAATGGGAAAAAAAATTGGAAAAAAGCTCTTATTCCTCGGAAGGCTCATATTTAAAGTGTATAGGGGGCAGAAGGTTCTGAACGCAGCTTCTCTGGCAAAGGCGATGAGGCGGGTCGACGACTGGAAGACAAAACTCATCGACCTCAGCAGGCGCAACAGGCTCATCTACTTCAGGCCCACTAGGAGCTCCAACCTCGAGTTCTCGCGTCCCGGGATGGACGCCATCTTCGAGAGGCTCGTCATCAAGGACAGGCACTGGGAGATCTGGCAGCCCCCATCAGACGATCAACCAAACTCCGGCAGGAAGAAGAAACCCAAGAGGACCCAGGTCGTCCCGGTCGAGATGGAGCCCGCCCAGCTGGAGCGCATCCTAAGGAACCTGGTCAGGCGCTCCGCCTCGGAGTACAGGGAGAGGGGTACCCGGATCCTCTACGTGACCTTCGGGATGCTCGACTGGACCGAGGCGAAGACTAGGCAGCCTGTCAGGTCCCCCATCGTCCTCACCCCCGTGGAGATAACCCGGAAGAGCTCCAGGGACCTCTACAGGATCGAGGTCCCCGCCGTGGAGGACGAGGCCATCCTCAACCCCGCCCTCAGGCTCATGCTGGAGAACGACCACAAGCTGAGCCTCCCCCCGCTCCCCGACTTCGACGAGCAGGGCATCTACCAATACCTGGAGGTCGTCCAGAAGGCCGTGGAGTCTCTGGGTTGGAATGTGGACCTCAGGGTCCAGATGGGTCTCTTCTCGTTCCACAAGCTCGTCATGTACCAGGACCTCAACGAGAACGCCGAGCTGGTAGCCAAGCATCCGGTCATCTCGGCCCTCGCGGGGGTCGCCCCTCCGCCCATCGTGAAGAATGGGCTCCCCTCCGAGGCTGACCTCGACACCGTCGTGGACCCCAAGTCCACGTTCCAGGTCCTGGACGCCGACAGCAGCCAGCAGCTCTGCATCCAGTACGCCCTCAACGGTCAGAGCTTCGTGATGCACGGTCCCCCGGGCACCGGGAAGAGCCAGACCATCGCCAACATGATCTCCGAGTTCATAGCCCACGGGAAGAGCGTCCTCTTCGTCTCCGAGAAGATGGCGGCCCTCGAGGTGGTCTACAACAGGCTGAAGGCCCGGAACCTAGACGACTTCTGCCTGGAGCTCCACAGCCACAAGGCCAACAAGAGGGAGGTCGTCGCCGAGCTCAAGAGGTCGCTGGATGAACACCTGCGGACGAGGAAGGGGCTCACCGACGAGGAGCTGGACCGCCTAATCATGAGGAGGAACCAGCTCAACATCTACGTCAGCGCCCTCCACAGGGTCCGCAGTCCCATCGACCTCTCCGCGTTCCAGCTCCTGGGGCGCCTCGCCAGGGTCGAGGAGTCTCCCTTCATCCCCTCCGAGTACCCCCACCTGGAGGGGCTCGACCAGAGGAGGTTCTTCCAGCTCGAGGAGAGCTTCCGGAGGCTGGCCAACTCCTGGGCGGTGGTGGAGGAGGGGGACGGGTTCCCGTGGAAGGGCTGCAGGGAGGCCAGGTTTACCCCGGAGACCCGATCTGGATGGATCTCCAGACTGGACGGCGCCCTTACGATCTTACAGTCCATCGAGAGGGATACAAGGGACTACACTGAGGCCCTTGGATTCCCCACGCCGAGTGCACAGGAGGAGTTCGAGAGGCTCCAGAGGCTTTCCGAGATCATCGACGCCACGCCCAGGCCCCCCTCCACGTGGTTCGACGACGTCGACCTCAAGGCCATGCGGAAGATGGCGCGTGAGCACCGGGGGGACTGGGAGAGGTACTGGACCTCGAGGAGGGGGCTGGAGAGGCACTACGACAGCAGGCTCCTCGCGCTCCCCATGGGAACTGCCGAGCGGGTGGAAGTTGAGTGGTCCAGCCTGAAGGAGCTCCTGGCACGGACGAGGAAAGGCGACGGGGGGCTCCTCAAGCAGATGGGGGAGTTCGGCGACTACATCCGAAGGCTCCCAGGGGACGTCTGGAGGTGGAAATCCGACGCTGAACAGCTGAAGGGCCTCCTAGGCCTGAAGGGGGACGTCGAGACCATCGAGAAGGTGCGCCAGATAGCAGACCTCGCCAAGCTCTGCGAGGAAGGGGACAAGCCGGAGAGGGCTTGGCTGGACGCGCACAGGCTGAGGCAGGCCAAGGGGCTCCTGGAGAGGCTGAAGGCGGACCACGCTCGAAGAGCCGAGCTCCGGGAGACGCTCAAGGAGTACAGCGACGACCTCCTGACACTCGACCTTGATGGCCTGATAGCCTTCTTCGAGGGATCCGGAGGCTCCGTGTTCAGACACTTCATGCCAAGCTACTACAGCATGCGGGGCACAGTCGCAAAGACCCGCAGAGACGGGAGCATCCCGGAGGGCATCCTGGACGATCTCAGGGCCGCCAAGAAGCTGGTCGAGCTCGAACGGAGGCTGGCAGACGAGCGTGAGGACGCCCGGAGGCTCCTGAGATCCTACTTCACCGGCGATGAGCCCGCGTTCGACTCAGCCGAGAAGGCCCTCAGTGTCGCCGAGAGTGCCCTGAGGCTCATGGGGAGGTCGAGGGCGCCCAAGCAGTTCAGGGACAGCCTCGTCGTGGGCACGAAGCCCAGCGAGGAGCTGCTCTCCGCCAGCAGGAGGCTCAGCGACTCCCTCTCCCCGTGGATCAACAGGAGCAGGAGGCTGACCAGGCTGGTGCCCCAGAGGCGGATGCCTGCAACGGGGAAGCCCATGCAGAGGAGCACTTTGGAGGAGGTCGCGGACTGGGCCCGCCAGGTGGACGAGAGGCTGGCCTCGCTCTCCAGGGTCAGCGCCGAGGCCCTCGCCACCCGTAGAGGTGAGCATCCGGGGGGCTTCGATGAGCTCCTCAAGGACCTGAAGAGGGTTGAAGAGCTTCAGAGGTTCGAGGCCAGGGTAGAGGAGCTCTCGCCCAGCTTGAGAAGCCACTTCGGCGGGCTGTATCGGGGGATCCTCACGGACTGGGGGAGCGTACTCGGAGCGGTCGACTGGACAGAGGGATTACTGCGCGTCCTCACCAATGGCGTCTCCGGGCAGCTCAAGAGAGCGGTCTCCGAGGGGGGACCCGCCCTCCCTGCGGTGCCGCGGGTGGGGGAGAGGATGGAGCAGCTTGACGGGCACATCGCCGAGCTGAACTCCAGGTTCGACTCACCTCTCTGGCCTGATAGTAGGCGGAGGCCCGCTCTGGGCGACGTGCATGCCGGGGTCAGGGAGCTGCGTGACAGGTTGGATGACCTCCAGACCTGGGTTGACTACAACGACATGAACGCTTCCCTCAGGGAGGCTGGCTTCGGGAAGTTCCTCGACGAGACGCTGGAGCAGGGGGTCTCCCGGGAGCAGCTGGTCAACGTCTTCCAGAAGGCGATGTACCAGGGGCTCCTCGACAGGGTGTTCGACGTGGACCCGGCCCTGAGCACCTTCAGGGGGAAGGACCACGAGCAGCTCATCTCCGACTTCGGGAAGCTGGACCGCAAGTTCATCAAGCTCTCGGCGAGCAGGGTCATAGAGAACGCCAACGAGCAGAAGCCCACGGGGGTCTTCGTCCAGGCCCCCGACTCGGAGATCACGATCCTGATGCGGGAGGCTGCGAAGAAGCGGCGCCATATGCCTTTGAGGCATCTCTTCGAGCGGATCCCGAGCCTCATCCGCCGGCTGAAGCCCTGCCTCATGATGAGCCCCATCAGCGTGAGCCAGTTCTTAATCCCGGGGGGGCTCCACTTCGACCTTGTGGTCTTCGATGAGGCCTCCCAGATCTACTCCGAGGACGCCGTGGGCTCCATCTACAGGGGGAGCCAGCTTGTGGTGGCGGGGGACCCGAAGCAGCTCCCTCCGACCCCTTTCTTCAGGTACACCGTGAACGAGGACTTTGACTGGGATGAGGACAAGTACGAGTTCGACGTCTTCGACAGCGTCCTTGACGAGTGCATGTCCATAGGGCTCCCCGTGAAGATGCTGAGGTGGCACTACAGGAGCAAACACGACTCCCTCATCAGCTTCAGCAACGACAGGTTCTACGATGGGCGTCTCGTCCTCTTCCCTGCGTCTCGGATGGGGGCCGAGGACCTGGGGCTGGAGTTCGTCCACGTGAAGGACGGCGTCTACGACAGAGGCGGAAGGAGGAACAACGTCAGGGAGGCCGAGGTGGTCACGGACCTGGTCTTCGACCACATCGCGCGCCATCCGGAGAAGACTCTGGGGGTGGTCACGTTCAGCATCGCCCAGATGAACACCGTCCAAGACACGGTGGAGGAGAGGCTCAGGGACCGCCCCGAGTTCGAGGACTTCTTCCAGGAGGACCGCCTCAACGGCTTCTTCGTCAAGAACTTGGAGAATGTCCAGGGAGACGAGAGGGACGTCATGATATTCAGCGTCGGCTACGGATACGACGGGAACGGCAGGATCACCATGAACTTCGGCCCCCTCAACAAGCAGGGAGGGGAGCGCCGCCTCAACGTCGCCGTGACCAGGGCCAGGGAGAAGGTGGTCCTGGTGAGCAGCATCAGGCACGGCGATATCAAGACCGAGTCCACGCGCGCCCAGGGGGTCCACGCCCTCCACCACTACCTCAGGTACGCCGAGAGGCGGCCCAAGGAACTGGAGGCGGGGAAGCCCACCGACCTCGGCTACGCCTCGGCCCTCGAGGAGGACGTGGCGGAGGAGGTGGAGCGCCTAGGGTATAAGGCGGTGCCCAGCGTCGGCTCCAGCTCATTCAGGGTGGACATAGGGGTGGTGGACCCCGTAGATCCCGGCAGGTTCATGCTGGGCATCATGTGCGACGGCGACACCTACAGGGACGCCGCCATGGCCAGGGACCGGGACAGGCTGAGGACCCAGGTCCTGGGGAACCTGGGGTGGAAGATCCACAGGATCTGGTCCCCCGACTGGGTCCAGAGGCGGAAGACCGAGGTGAAGAAGCTTGAGAGAGCCCTCAGGAAGGCCGAGGACGTCCAGCAGGCAGCCAAGGTCGAGAAGCCGGCTGAAGCTGAGGTCGAGATGGTTGTGGAGACGGGTAAGGTGGCGGAGGCATCCGGGAAGGGTCTCCCTGAGGTGACGCCTTACAGGTTTGCGAAGCTGGAGCCCAAGTTCCTCTTCAGCCGCTACTCGTCGGAGCATAGGCAGCGCTACCTTGAGAGATACCACTCGGAGGTGAGGCGCCTCCTCCCCGGGCTGGTGAGGGTCGAGGGGCCCATCCACGTGGAGCAGGCGTTCCGGAGGATGAACGACGCATTCAGGCTGAAGAGGGCGACCCAGCCCTTCAGGGAGGCCTTCCAGGAGGAGGTGAGGAGGGTCACCCGCGGGAGCCCGATAAACTTGAGGCGTAGCTTCCTCTGGCCAGGTTCCGGGGGGACCGTGAGCGTCCGCGTCCCCGTCGAGGGGGTTAGGGAGTCCTTCAGGTCCATCGAGCACATACCCGTCGAGGAGATGAGGCGGGCCATGGTCCTGGTCGCCGGGCACTCCCTGGGGATAGGCGAGGAGACCCTTGTATACGAGACCGCCAGGCTGCTCGGGTTCAAGCGGAGGAGTGATAACATCAGCTCAACCCTCCGGAGGGTCTGCGTGGATCTCAAGAGGGCAGGGAGGATCACCGTCTCCGATGATGACGTCTCCCTGAATTATTAGACACGATAAAATGTGGCGCCGCCGATCGGAATCGAACCGATGACCAACTGGTTAACAGCCAGACGCTCTACCGAGCTGAGCTACGGCGGCTCGAATGAGGCATATAGGTTAACGTCCTTTTATTATTTGTCTGGGAAAACGCGTAAAATAGGCAAGTTATGGGCGGCTTTCTTGTCTTTAAGTCTTAGAAAAGAGTTAAACAAAGGATAAAATGCGTTTATACAATAATTGCGATAATCTTTTTAACAGGCAACCAATCCTATAGCACACCTAAACGAATAAGATACTTGGAGGAGTCAAAGTGTCGAGATCAAACACCGTTTTCATCGGCAGGAAACCCGTCCTGAACTACGTGCTGGCCTGCATGACCCTGTTCAAAAGCGGACAGGAGGAGATCTTCATCAAGGCCAGGGGCAGGTCCATCAGCACGGCCGTTGATACCGTCGAGGTGACCAAGAATAGGTTCATGCCGGACCTCAAAGTCACTGATATCTCCATCGGGACAGAGGAGCTCACATCCCAGGACCGCCCGGGTCCCACCAACGTGAGCACGATAGAGATCAAGCTCCATCGCTGAAAACGGTAAGAGCATCTCCCACTGGCTCCTCCGACAGGGATCGGGGGAATCAGCTGAGTGCAAACACAACTATGTGAGTTCTGTCTCAAGAGCGGGATGCTCTGCTCGAAGTGTCAGGAGAAGGTCAGCAGCGGCGAAGTCAATGACCACTACATTAAGGTAGCCCGCTATCTTCTGGAAAACGAGAACAAGTTCCCCGACCTCCAGAAGGCCAGGCTCAACAGGGTGTTCGAGGTGGGAGGATACCTCGTACTCGTCGTGGGCCGCGGGGACCGAAACAAGTTTTCGGACCAGACCGGGAGGCTGATCCGTGACCTTGGCGACGAGTTCAAGAAGAGGGTTCTGGTCATCGAGGATAGCCAGAACGACCGCGGGTTCCTAGAGGACATCTTCGCGAACCAGCATATCATCACGATCAACATCATCTGGCTTCCCGACGGGACCACGGAGACCCGGGTCGTCCTCCAGGGGAGGAGGGCGAGGCGCCTCAGCAAGAAGAGGATAAACGCCATGACGGAGATCGCCAAGCAGGTCCGCAAGATGGACCTCCGGGTCGAGTACGCCTACTAACCACCAAAGTTTTTATAGGGTTCAGGTTTCTTCACCCATTGGCTTAGCTAGGAGCCGTCATGAATGTTCGAGCGCACGCAGATCGGGAAGGCAAAGGAGAGCCTGGACAAGTCGGTGACCATCGCTGGATGGGTGAAGAGGACCCGAGTCCTCAGGAACATAAGCTTCGTCATCCTGAGGGACGTCTCGGGTGAGATACAGGTAACCGTCAAGGACGACGAGCTGAGGAAGGCCGTGGAGGACCTTGGTAGGGAGGACGTCATCAAGGTCACGGGCAGGACTGTCTCAAGCGATGTCGCCAACACCGGGGTCGAGTTCATCCCCGACTCTATAGAGGTCGTCAACAAGGCGAAGCAGCCCCTCCCCTTCGACCTCTTCGGCCAAGTCAAGGCGGAGCTGGACACTCGTCTCAACTACCGCTTCATGGACTTCAGGACGGAGCACACCTCCTCCATCTTCAAGATACAGAACGTGCTCCTCGCAGCCTTCCGCGGGTTCCTCACGGACCGCGGATACCTAGAGTTCCAGCCGCCCTGCGTCATCGCCTCCGCCTCGGAGGGCGGCGCCGACCTGTTCATGCTCCCTTACTTCGAGAAGCAGGCGTACCTGGCCCAGAGCCCCCAGCTCTACAAGCAGATGTGCGCTATCAGCTTCGAGAAGGTCTACACCGTCACGCCGATCTGGAGGGCTGAGAAGTTCAACACCCCGACCCACCTGAATGAGGTGCGGCAGATGGATATCGAGCAGGCCTTCGCCGACGACGAGACGGTGATGAAGGTTCTGGAGGAGATACTTGTCCACATGCTGGTCACGGTGAAGGAGAGGTGCCCCGATGAACTGGAGGTCCTGGGTAGGGAGATAGTCGTGCCGGAGTTACCCTTCAGGCGGGTCACGTACACGGAGTCCATAGAGATGCTCCAGGAGGCAGGGGAGGAGATCGCCTGGGGGGACGACTTCTCGAAGCCCCAGGAGCGGAAGCTCACGGAGCTGGTGGGGAAGGAGGCGTTCTTCCTGAAGGACTGGCCGTCGGTTCAGAAGGCGTTCTACGCGATGCCATTCCCGGAGAACCCGGACGTCGTCCACGCATTCGACTGCATCTACAGCGGCATCGAGATCAGCAGCGGGACAATGCGCATCCACCTGCCGGAGCTCCTCAGGGAGCAGCTCATGAAGAAGGGGCTCAACCCCGACAACTTCACCCACTACATAGAGAGCTTCGCCTACGGGGCGCCCCCTCACGCGGGCTGGAGCATCGGGCTTGAGAGGCTCACGATGACGGTGACGGGGATGACCAACATCCGGGAGTGCGCCATGTTCCCCCGGGACCGGGACAGGCTGGTGCCCTAGTGGCCCTCAGATACAAGATGTGCATCGTCCTCCGCCTGGACCTCGGGATGAGCACGGGGAAGCTCATCGCCCAGGCGAGCCACGCGGCCGTGGGGGCCTCCGAGCTGGGGAAGAAGGAGAACCACAAGGCCTGGACGCGGTGGAGGGACGAGGGGGGGAAGAAGGTCGCCCTGGAGGCCGAGTCCCTTGATGAGATACAGGCGCTCATAGCGAAGGCTGACGAGCTGGACGTAGTGAACGTCGTCATCCAGGACGCCGGGCTCACCGAGGTCCCGCCGGGCACGGTCACGGCCCTGGGTCTGGGGCCCGACAGAGCCGATGTTATAG
>JAUWDP010000093.1 GCA_030608725.1 Candidatus Bathyarchaeota archaeon | reverse complement strand
CCTCTGACGGTCGGCGAAGGCGATCTTGAGGACCTCGGCCGCGATGTGGAGATACTCCACCGTGCCGAAGCCCATGGACCCGACGTCGAAGCGTTCCAGCATGTTAAGCATCTGGATTATGTGGGTGCCGCCGCTGCTCCCCGGGGGCATCGCGTAGACCTCGTATTCACCCCTGTAGGTCCCGGTGACGGGCTCCCTCGGGATGAGCGCATACCCTTCCAGGTCTTCCATGGTGATTAGCCCCCCGTTGGCCTCCATCTCCTCGACGACGGCTCTCCCGAGATCACCGTGGTAAAGGTAATCTGAGCCGTGCTTCGCGACCTTCTCCAGGGTCTCGGCGTAGTCTCCCATGACCACTTTGGAGCCGGGCTTCAGTGGCTCCCCTTGGGGCAGGTATATCTCCCTAGAGGAGGGGAAGCTCTCGAGGTCGGATTTGTGGTTCTGCACGATGTATGCTAGAAATTTAGTCGCCCGGTATCCCTCCCTCGCGAGCCTGACGGCGGGGGAGATCAGCTCCCTCATGGTTAGTCGGCCATACTTCTCTGCGACGTGCTCCCAGGCCTTGAGGTTGCCCGGGACGCCGACGGCTAGGTGGCCGATGGCGTTCTTTCTCCCTTCGGTCAGGAAGAGGGGCTGCCCTGGCTTCCTTCCCTTGACGATGGTGTACATGTCCTCCGTGGACGCCCCGGGGGCGACGGCGTAATTGTCGATGGTCTCCACCTTCCCGGTGCTCCCGTCCCTGAAGACGAAGAAGCCGGCGCCGAACATGCTCACCATCATGGGCTCGGCGACGGTGAGGGCGAAGAGGGAGGCCACTGCGGCGTCAAAGGCGTTCCCCCCTCGGGCCAGCATCTCGACCCCCGCAGCGCTCCCCAGGGGGTTGTTCGTGGCGACAACGCCTTTACTTGCGACGACCTCGCGTTTCACGGTCTCGAATTTAAGATCCTTTCTCTCACCCAACGTGCACACCTAGAGTGTCCATTGGAGGTGGATCCATTTTTATCTAAAACACTTGGGATAGAAGATGGGCTCTACGTTTCGGCGTTCTTCTTGTAGTAGTCCATGGACCACTCGATGATCTTCTTCGCCTCATCCGAGTCGTCCCACCTCTCGACTTTGGTCGTCTTATCCTCGGCCCTCTTATAGTTCTCGAAGAAGTAGGTCAGCTCTCGGACCAGGGAGGACGGGATGTCATCCAGGGACCTGATGTGCCGATAGAAAGGGTCGGTCGTGGAGACGGTGACTATCTTGTCGTCCATGGCGTCCCCGTCGATCATCTTGATATTGGCCACCGGCCGGGCCACCGTCACGCATCCGGTGAAAGTCGGCTCGTTGATGAGCAGGACCGCGTCGAGGGGGTCCCCGTCGTCATCCAGGGTCCGCGGGATGAACCCGTAATCGCACGGGAAGTACGTGTAGAGCACCCTATTGAGCCTGAACACCCCGTTCCGGGCGTCGTACTCGTACTTGTTCCTGCTCCCCCGGGTCATCTCGATGACCACATAGACCTCCTCAGGGGGGTCGGGGCCGGATTCGAAGTCACGCCACAGGTCAGCCATGTCATGTCTAGAGTGCTCAGGGGAAAGAAATAGGCTTTACTCATCGCAACGATGATGGCTCTACTTTCGGCTACCTCGATATTCCTCGGTCTCCAAAACCAGGACCTCAAGGCTCCCTGTGTCGATGATCACTCCATAGTCCTCCTTCGCGGACTCGATGCCCACGAGCCCGTTGCGTACATCGCGGAGCACATGTTCCGGTCTCCGCGCGAAGGGATCTCCGTATCCCCCGCCTCCAGGTGTCCTGATGTGCAGTGTCTCGCCTCTCCTGAGCGGGATCGTGCATTTAGAGGGGAGGCGCTCCGTGCTCCCGTCGGCTCTTTCAAGGATGTACTCGCCCAGGGCGCCGCTCCCCCCTCCTCTGAGCCCCCAGGGGGGGATCTTCACCCTCTCCGCCAGTATCGAGAGGGTTGCCCTCGGACCGGTCAGGGTCCAGCTCCTCTCTATCCCGCAGCCTCCCCTCCACTCCCCGGGCCCCCCCGTGTCAGGCCTGAGGCTGTAGGCCACGAATCTGAGGGGGAGGTATGCCTCCATGGCCTCGATGGGGGTGTTCATGGTGTTGGTCATGTTGACGTGGACCCCGTCGACACCGTCCGAGGCCGGGCGCCCCCCGCTCCCACCGCCTACCGTCTCGTAGAAGGTCCAGGGAGAGCTGTCCTCCCTCAGCCCCCCCAGGCTGATGTTGCTCATCGTGCCCGGGCCGGCGGCGGGCACCCTGTCCGGCGCGGCCTCCGAGAGTGCCTTGAGGAGGACGTCGACGTTCCTCTGGCTGGTCTCCACGTTCCCCCCAGCCACCGGGGCGGGCCTCCGTGGGTTCATCATGCAGCCCTCTGGGATGTGGAGGGAGATGGGTCGGAAGCATCCGTCGTTGACGGGGATCGTTGGATCCGTGATGGAGATGAGTGTGTAGTAGATGCCGGCTATGGTGACGCCGAGGGGGGCGTTCACGGGACCTTCCACCTGAGGCGACGTCCCTTTGTAGTCGAATGAGATCTCTTCTCCCTTGACCTCTATCTTCACGGTTATCTCTGCTGGCTCGCTCCCTGAGCCGGTGTCCTCCATCCAGTCCATGGCCTCGTAGACGCCATCAGCCAGCGCACCGATCTCAGCCCTCATCCGCCGCTCGGAGTAGTCCATGATGGCCGCCATGGAGGACTCCAATAGCTCAACGCCGTACTCGTCGACGAGCTCCAGGAGCCTCCTCGACCCAGTGTTGTTGGCCGCTATCTGGGCCCGGAGGTCCCCCATCTGGGTCTCCGGGGTCCGTACGTTGCTCTGGATCAGGCTGGCGAGGTCTTCGTCGATCTCCCCTCCGCGTATGAACTTCACGGGGGGGATGATGAGCCCCTCCTGGTAGAGCTCCGTCGAGTCCCCGGCGATGCTCCCAGGTGCCTTGCCGCCAACGTCCGTGTGGTGGGCCTTGTTGGCCGCGTAGCCTATGACCGCCCCCTCGTGGAAGACGGGCGCGATTAGGGTGAGATCGGGGAGGTGGGTGCCGCTGATGTAGGGGTCGTTGAGGAGGAGCATGTCCCCCTTCTCCAGCTCCCCGGGGTACCTGCTAAGGCCCTCCCTGACAGCGAGGGCCATGGAGCCGAGGTGGACCGGTATGTGCTCCGCCTGGGCGATGAGCCTGCGCTCTCGGTCGAAGAGGGCGCAGCTGTGGTCCATCCTCTCCTTGATGTTCGGGGAGTAGGCCGACTTCCTGAGGGCGATGCCCATCTCCTCAGCTGCGTAGATGAGGGCGCCCTTGATGACCTCGACGGTCGTCGCGTCCACGTTCACCGCGCACCCCTCCTCAACCGCATTACACCGAATCCATCGACAGAGACATCCCATTCAGGGTAGACTACCGTCGTGGAGTCATACTGTTCTATGATGACCGGTCCCTCAAGTACAACCCCTGAACCAAGGGTGCTCCTACGGTACATAGGAGTCTCGACCCACGAGTCGGGACCCTCGAAGTAAGCAAGGCGACGAATTAACGGTGATGGCTTACCCAAACCCGGTTCCATTTCCGCCAAGCTTGGCTTGGGGGTCTTACCTACTGCTCTCAACCTGAGGTTGATCACCTCCACGGATTCTTTGGGAGCCGAGTAGCCGTAGATCTCCTCATGCCTCAGGTGGAAGGCCTCGACGCAATCACTGAGCCCCCCTCCGTCGGAGGGCACGTCAACCGTGAGCTCGTAGGACTGACCCATGTACCTCAGGTCCATCTGCCTCTGGAAGCCCATGGCATGGGGCTCAACGCCCTCGGCTTCAAGGGTGGTCCTCCCCTCCTCCTCCATCTCATGGAATAGCTCATCGGCCTCAATTGCATCCAGATCTGAGGCATTGACCACGACGGACCTGGCGTAGTCGTGGAAAAGGTCGGCAGTGAGGAGCCCGAATGCTGAGAACATCCCGGGATTCGGAGGGACGATTATCTCACCGACGCTGAGCGCCTCGGACAGTGCGCAGGCGTGCATCGGTCCGGCTCCACCGAAGGCGACCAGTGCGAACTTTCGGGGGTCGAACCCCCTCTCCACGGAGACGATGTGGAGTATCTTGGACATCACGGAGTTGGCTATCCTGACGATGCTTGCGGCGGCCTCCTCGACGCCCATGTCCAGCTCCCTGCCCACCCTGCTCAGCGCGACCCGGGCCAGCCGCGGGTAGACCTTCATCCCGCCGTCCAGGAGGCCCTCGGGGTTCAACCTGCCCAGCGCCATGTTGGCATCCGTGATCGTGGGCTCAGTGCCCTTCTTCCCATAGCAGGCGGGCCCAGGGTCCGCACCCGCACTGGTCGGCCCCACCTGGAGGGCTCCCCCCTCATCTACCCAGGCGATGGTGCCTCCCCCCGCGCTGCACTCTGCAAGGTCTATGAAGGGGAACCTGACGGGGTATCCGCTCCCCTTCAGCAGCCGGCCCATGTGGACCTTCCCCGCGACCTCGTACTCCGGCACCACCTCAGGGACGCGCCCCCTCACGGTTCCAGCCTTGGCGGTGGTGCCTCCCATGTCGAAGCTGATGACATCCCTGACCCCCATCATCTCCCCGAGCCAAGAGGCCGCGATCACCCCCGAGGCCGGCCCAGACTCGACGATGGTCACAGGCTTCCCTGCCACGACGCCGGCGTCGGCCATCCCCCCGTTGGACTGCATAACGTAGAGAGGGGCCTCCACTCCCAATCCCCTGAGGTCGACGGACAGCCTGGAGACGTAGCTGTGGATTATGGGGATCAGCGCTGCGTTGACCACGGCCGTGCTAAAGCGCTCGTACTCCCTGTATCCCATTGAGACCGCGCTGGAGGACGAGACGTAGGCGTCCGGCAGGCGCTCCCTCACCTTTTTCTCGATCTCCTCTTCGTGGACGGGGTTGGCGTACGAGTTGATGAGACCTATTGAAATGGATTCGATGCCGGCTCTCTCGATCTCGTCAATGGCTCCGTCGAGCTCCTCACGGTTCAGGGGGACTAGGACTTGCCCCTCGTGGTCCACCCTCTCCTCGACCTCGTACCTGTGGCGGCGCTCAACCAGCATGGGCGGACGCTCGAAGAACAGGTTGTACACCTCAGCCCGCCTCTGGCGCCCGATCTCCACCACGTCCCTAAACCCCCTCGTGGTTATCAAGGCCGTCGTGGGGAGCTCCAGGTCAACCTGGCCGAACAGGGCGTTGGTGGCGATGGTCGTAGCGTGGCCCACCATGCCGACGGAACCGGGCTCCCTCCCCTCCAGGAACAGGCCGAAGGCGTCGACGACGCCCCTCTCGAGGTTCCTGGGGGTCGAGGGGCCCTTGATGTTGAGGAGCTCCCCGGTCTCCTCGTCGAATGCGACGAGATCGGTGAAAGTCCCGCCGACGTCTACGCTGACCCTGTACGTGACCGAGTCCTCCTGTAACTTACTCTGGGGCTTCTGGGAAAATAAAAGACCTCTCCAAGAGGCCCTCCTCGCGGGCGACCCTCTCGATGAAACGCCTCGTGCCGGAGGGGACGTTCATCCGCTCAAGCTCGTCGAGGCGAGCCCAGG
>JAUWDP010000130.1 GCA_030608725.1 Candidatus Bathyarchaeota archaeon | reverse complement strand
CCTCTCGATTATCGGGAAGGATAATATTCTGCTGTTACACTGCTGATCTTGGCGGGAGGTCATGGCTGAGGGGAGGCTGGGGCTTGAACGGGACGAGCTGATAAGTGTCCTATTCATGGCTCTACTTTTCATAGCCGTCCTCGGTGGAAGGGAGCTGGGCAGCATCTACGGTAGCTTCCAGGAGGTCTCCAAGCTCTCGGTGGTGCTCCAGCTCGACGAGGAGGAGACGGCGGAGTTCCTAGATGAGATCCTTCAAGGGGAGGACCCCGACCTCGAGGTTGGTGTGGCTCTAACACTCCCCTCGGTGACGAACGTTGAGGGGATGGTGACCCGGCTACCCGATTACACCCGCAAGTGGTTGATCAGCGTAACCGTGGCCCCCGTCCTAGTACATCCTCCCGAGGTCTCAGCCGTCGAGATTGACATTATAGTCGAGGGTGAGGTCATTCAGACCGTGTCATTTGACTTTGGGAGGGAGAAGATACACTACCTCAGCTACCTAGATAAGAGAGTGCCCATCAGCATCGACGATCCCGACAGATTCAGGGAGATCGTGCTTGAGGCCTCGGAGACTTACGGCGGGGAGGTGATGCTAACCCTGACGGGGAGGGCCCAAGTGCACGTTCTCTTCCTCAAGGACTGGTTACCATTCTCTACGACCCGCTTCCCCCTGGTGCATTTCCCCCACCTGGAGTACATCTCCTCGGGTTGGACGGACCTGAACGGGAACCCAGTTACCAGACTGCAGGTCGGCAGGGGCGCCCAGGTGGCGTTCGAGACGAACAATCCTACCAGGGTCCACTCCATTCATGAGAACGTCAGTTTAGCAGTTTTTAATGAGGGCTCGGATGTGCCCCTCCATACAGATTTTAAGATCGCATCTGTTGCACCCGACTCGACAGCCACGTACACATTCCAGTTCACGCCCATAGAGGCCGGCAGATACTACTACATACTTGAGGCTGTTGATGCATTCAACATCAACGCATCTTCTACGAACGTCCTAATCGTCGAAGACAGCACGTAACCAGACGTTGAAAGTACATAAAAAAAACTTGAAAGATTGACACCTTATTATTCTTGAGCATCACATGTACGCCCATGGAGCTCATAGACGCCATCAAGGGAAGGAGGAGCATTAGGAGCTACAAACAGACCCCCGTCTCCATCGATCTGGTCAGGGATGTGCTGGAGGCAGCGACATGGGCGCCCTCCGCTAAGAACGGTCAGCAGTGGCGCTTCACGGTGCTCACAGGGGATGCCAAGATAAGGCTCACAGATCTCTTCAGGGAAAGGCTTGACGACTTCATCTTGAAACATGGGAAAGAAGCCTCAGGCTCCTCCACGTGGTCCTGCGGCATCATGGAGGAGGCCCCCGTCCTCGTCATGGTCTTCAACACGGCGGAGATGGGATGGGACACAGAGGTCCACAGCGTCGCTGCCGCCATTCAGAACATGCTCCTCAGGGCCCACGATCTCGGGCTGGGGAGCCTCTGGATCGGAGACATCTACTTCGACATCCACGCCCTCGAGGAGCACATGGGGAAGCCCTGGAAGCTCATGGCCGCTGTCACCTTGGGCTATCCAGCCGAGGACGGACGGGTTCCCAAGAAGATGAGCCTCGACGAGGTGGCGGAGTTCGTGGAATAGGGCTTCAGTGCTTCCAGTCACATGATAAATATGAGATTCCTGAGAGATTATCGCATGAGCGTTCCACAAGACCTCTGCGCTGACCTCGCTTTCATAAACGGGAAGGTCATCACCGTCAACGAGAGGGACGAGATAGTCGAGGCAGTGGCCGTAAGAGACGGAAAGATCCTGAGGGTGGGGTCCAACGAACATGTCCAAGAGGTGTTCTGGGAGGGAACAGAGGTCCACGACCTGGGAGGTCTCTCCCTCCTCCCCGGCTTGATTGACTCACACATGCACCCAGGCTCTTACGGCGTCTTTTGGGTGAGAGGCGTAAGGTGTGGGCCGGATGTCGCCTCCATCGATGAGCTGTTGGAGAGGATAAAGGGGAAGGCGGATGCCACGCCGAAAGGAAAGTGGATCCTCGGATATTCCTTGGACGATGTGAAGCTCGGACGGTATCCGACCCGTTCGGAGCTGGATAGTGTGTGCCCCGATAATCCCCTTTACATCCAGAGGAGGGACGGGCATATTGGAGTCGTCAACAGCCTCGCCCTAAAGGAGGGGGGGATAACAAAAGAAACACTCGACCCCCCTCATGGGAAGATCGACCGCGATGAGGAAGGGGAGCCCACGGGGGTTCTTAGGGAGGCGGCGAAGGACATCGTGTACAACATGATGCCACCCTACACAGTCGAGGAGTACGTCGAGGGGCTGAGGCACGTATTCGACGAGTTCATCTCCCTGGGGCTGACCACGATCCACGCCTCGATGACCGACTCCAAGGAGTTCAGGGCCATGCAGAGGCTGAAGGCAGCCGACGACCTGAAACTCAGGGTCTGCGTCCACGCTTCCGGCAGAGAGGAGGGGATGCTGGAATCCCTCATTGCGGCGGGGATCCAGACGCCCTTCGGAGACGACTGGCTGAAGATCACAGAGATCGAGTGGGTCTTCGACACCAGCACCAGCGGTCGAACAGCGGCCTACTACAGGCCTTACATCGGGGAGCCCGACAACTTCGGGATCCTGCTCTATGACCAGGACGACATTACGGACAGGGTCACGAGGGCCCACAAGGCAGGCCTCAGGGTCGGCTTGGACGGTATAGGCGACAGGGGGATAGACCGGGCTCTGGATGCCATCGAGGCGGCCTTGAAGGAGTCTCCCCGAGAGGATCACCGCCACAGGATAGAGCACTGCTGCTACGTCCCACCCCTCATCCAGGAAAGGCTCAAGGAGCTGGGGGTCATCGACGCCTCCGCCAACGGCTTCCTCCACGACCTGGGGGACGCATACAAGGCGAACCGGGGAGAGGAGGAGATGCGCTGGATGTGGCCCCACAGGACCCTCATCGACCAAGGCATCCCAGCTCCTGGCCACAGCGACTGCCCCGTCTGCTCCCCCAATCCGTGGCTAGGCATCTACGGCCTGGTCACCCGGAAGAGCAGCGGTGGCCAAGTCCTGTACGCCAATGAGGGTATCACGCCTCTGGAGGCTATCAAGGCCTACACCATCGATGGCGCCTACTCCGCATGGGAGGAGAAAACGAAAGGGAGTATAGAGCCGGGCAAGATTGCGGACTTCATTGTCGTTGACAGGGATCCGATGACAATCCCCCATGAGGAACTTAGGGATATCAAGACCGTCATGACCGTCATCGACGGTAAAATCGTGTACAGCGCTAAGGTTGAAGGCTATACGAAGGCTGTGCAATAAGGGCTTCCCTCCTCCCTTTCAATAATAACCTAGGCTTGTCAAGATGTAATCCAATTTGTTTATACTTGAGCCTCTCCTTGAAGGGTAGTATCCAATTTGGTACTCAGATCGTGGAGCGAGAGGCTTGCCCTAGAGGGAAACATCCGGATACTGGTAGTCCAGGCCCTGATCTCGACGCTGGGTTTCGGGATGTTCGTCGTCATCTGGCAGCCTTACCTCATCTCTGAAGGAGTCTCAATAGTCGAGATTAGTTGGATTCAGAGCGTCATCAACCTCAGCAGCGGGGTAGGCCTTATTGCCTGGGGAGTTCTCTCAGACCGCTACGGCAGGAAGCCTGTAATCATCGTCTCCAACGTGTGCAGGATCCTCGCGATAGTGGCCCTGATAATGTCTAGGAACCTGGTGTTCCTCCTTGTCTATGCGTTCCTCCTGGGATTCTCAGCGCTTTTCATGATCGGGAACCCCGCGAGGAGCGCCCTCATCACCGAGTCAGTCGTCAGCGTGAAGAGGGCCACAGCGTTCAGCACCCTGATGGCCTTCGGCATGATAGCCAACACGATCACGGCCTCAGTCGGGGGTTACCTCGCTGTGACTTCCGGGTACACGCCTATCCTCTACTTAGCCGTCGCAGGTGATGTCATCGGTCTGATTCTCATCACTATTTTCCTCAAGGAGACACTGGATCCGAAGAGCGTAAGGAAGGAGACAGGAGAGTCGCTGCCTACAAAGATAAAGGGGTTCCTCGTCCCCGAGAAAGGGCTACGACGCCTGTACCTGATATTGTTCATCTTCGGCCTCGGCTATGGTACGGGTTACTCCCTTTTCTACGCGACCCTGGTCGATAACTATGGCTTCTCAGCCTTTCAGCTCGGTTTAATGTCCTCGGCTTTCAGTCTGACCTGGGCCGTGGCTTCAATTCCATGTGGGAAGCTTTCTGACAGGCTCGGGAGGAAGCCCATGTTTCTGATGTCACTCTCGGCTGCGATCATCACGGTGGTTGGCTTTCTCACGTTTAGGAGCTTCGAGGCGTTCCTCTTCTTCGAGATATTCAGCGGCTTAGATCCCGCGTTCTGGATTCCCGCATGGATGGCATACCTATCTGAGAGGGTCCCCTCGGAGAAACTATCAACAGTGATGGGTAAGATCGACGCATACGCGAAGATAGCAGGGATAC
>JAUWDP010000304.1 GCA_030608725.1 Candidatus Bathyarchaeota archaeon | reverse complement strand
GTCCCCGTCTCCAAGTGGACCAAGATCGGTGACCTGAGGAACGGCATGTACAACGTCAACGTCGCGGGCAGGGTCGCCCAGATAAGCGAGGAGAGAAGCTTCAACAGGAGGGATGGGTCCTCCGGCAGGGTCGCCTCCGTGCTCCTCGAGGACGAGACCGGCACGGTCCGCCTCAGCCTCTGGGACGAAGACGTCGACCTCAAGAACGAGATGGAGACAGGCTCTATCCTCGCCGTGGAGAACGGCTACACCCGGGAGAGCCTCGGCAGTGTGGGGCTCAACGCCGGCGGAAACATCCAGATAAAGATCAACCCCGAAGACGTCGAGGTCGGGGAGGTCCGCATCGAGGACAAGATGGTGGACATCCAAGACCTGAGGGAGGGGCAGACCAACGTCTACGTCAGGGGAAGGGTCCTAGAGGCCCCCCAAGTACGGGAGGTGGAGACCGCCCGGGGACCGGCGACAGTCGCCTCCTTCAGGATAGACGACACCACCGGGGAGGCCAGGGTCTCGGTCTGGAGGGAGCTCGTGAAGGAGGTGGAGGGGCTCAACATGGGGGCGCTGGTAAGGATCGAGAACTGCCAGGTACGTCCCCCATTCGAGGGCATCATCCAAGTCTCCTCTGGGATGTTCACCAGGATAGTCGTTGAGGAGAAGTAGACGCAGACTCGTGGGGCGGAAAAAAACACAGACGCAATCGGTTGTTCCTAGGGATTCCTCAGGAATAACTCTATGACTGAGACACTCGCTTCCTTCCCCTCCGGTTTGATGTGGTGCTCCGTCCCGATCTTTATGTCCGCGATGACCAGATCCGTCAGGAAGACACGGCGGAGCATCTCCACCACCTCGACGGCCTTGGAGATGTTGCGTCCCCGGGCCCGCACCTTCACCTGCTCAGCCCCTGAGTTGAAGAGGGTCATGCATGCCACGACGTAGTTCATGACGGGCTTCAGCCCGACGATGACGGTCTCCCTAGGCATGGCCCCCATCTCGTTCCATCCACTGTGATTATGTCGGGTCTTATAAAATCCTTCAGGCATAGTGTTGGTTAAAACTTGCGTTTCATATCCAGGAATCTATGACCGGTTGTATGGCTGCGGACAACGGATTATTCCAGGTTTCTAGAGCATGGAGCGGCCCACTAGGACGCTTATTATCAGCGTGACTGCCATGGCGACGACGTACTCCGGCTTTAGCTTAACCCCGTACGACTCGTCCTGAAAGAACCTGATCAGGCCCGCGCTTGAGGCCGGCATCCCAGGGCCTGAATCCTTTTTCTTCTTCCTGCTCATCGTCGCTCACCCACTCATCTACGCGTAGACACAGAGAAAAACGTTGCCTTTTCTGAGAACATAAATAAAGGAAAAATATTGGGGTGAATCTAGTATCGTCTTGGGCGTCTTCCGCCGTATCTGTCTCTCTGCTCGAAGACCTTGCTGGACAGGTTGTTGTCCAGGTTGACGTCCTCGAAGGGGGCTTCCTCCGGAACCTCGTAGCTGCCGTAGCGGCCGAGGTTGAGGCGTATGGAACCCCTGAAAAGGTTGATGTATCCGTTTGTAATCCTGATGACGGAGTCGTCCTCTAGCTCGTCGATCTTCTCGTCCCATAGGGTCATGTAGACGCTGCCGGTCTCGTCGGCGACGAGGGCCTCGCAAACCTTGTGGGCTGACTGGTCGGCCCTAGACGTGACATCCCTTGGCTCAGTCTTGGATATGACCCTGACGACAGTGTTGACGCTCCGAGAGTACTGGGTGAGATCCCCCACCTTAACCATTTCATCTTCTTGCGTAGTCATTTAGTTACTCACTTTGTTTGCTGAAATATTCATTATAAAGGATATAAAACTAGCGTAGAACTCCTCAGCCCCTCATGAACCGCGAGAGGCTGATCTGCTTGCTATCCTCCTCTTCAGCTTCATCCTCCTCCCTGACGAAGAGAGAGGCTATCTCGTTCCTGACGAGGCCCAGCCGGTCCGAGTAGTAGGAGTCCAGCTCGTACCTATCCACGAGGCCCTGAGCGGGCTTGATATACTTCTCGATACCCCCCTTGTGGACGGTCATCGCCAGCTTCCCGCCGCAGCGGACGCAGGTCCCCTTGAGGGGAGGCCTCCTGTACTTGCGGTTGCAGCTGACGCACCGGAACTTCTGGCTCGTGAAGGCCCTGAGGTTCCCGAAGATGTCCTTCATGAAGTGGCTCGTGAGGACCTTCTGGGCGACCACCTCGGCGTCCACCGCCCTCACCTTCTCCGAGAGCTCCAGCTGCTTCTCCAGCTTGTCCAGCATCGTCTTCAATGTCTTATAGGCACCGAGATGGGAGCCGTGGTTGATGTCCGAGGTCTCATGGGTGTAGCTGAACCCCTGG
>JAUWDP010000066.1 GCA_030608725.1 Candidatus Bathyarchaeota archaeon | reverse complement strand
GGGGATGGTGCAGGCGAAGCAGCCCCTGCTCTTGACGTTGAACTCCTCGGCCAGCCTCTCCCCGCTCACCTCCTCGGCGTGCTCGAATATCCCCGAAGTGTAGTGGCGGGTGGGCAGGAAGCCCATGGCGTTGGCCATGAGGAGTATCCGGGTCGTCCCCATACGCCTCCTCCCCTCGTACTGCTCGTGGCTGTAGATCTCCTCCGTTATCTCGTCGACGAGCCTCTCGAACTTTTTCGGGTGGGCGACCTCAATGGAGCCCGTCCCGCGGATCGCTAGGGCCTTGACGCCCTTCGACGCCATCACGGTGCCCATCCCCGTCCGGGAGGCGGCCCTCATCAGGTTCGCGAAGACCCCGGCGAACTTCACTCCGTTCTCAGCCGCCGGTCCGGCGATGGCCGTTTGAACCCTCCTGTCCCCTAGGTCGTCCTTGATGATGTCGTCGGTCTCGTAGACGTCCTTCCCCCTCAGGTGGGAGGCGTCCCTGAACTCGACCTCCCCGTCGTTCACGAAGACATAGACAGAGTCGTTGCTCCTCCCTTGGAGGACGATCTGGTCATACCCCGCGAACTTGATCTCGGAGGCGAGGTGGCCCCCAGCGTTGGTGTCCCCCAGGATGCCGGTCTGGGGGGACTTGGCGGAGATGTTGAACCTGCTGGCCGTGGGGAACATCGTGCCCACGAGGGGCCCGGTGGCGAACATGAGCATGTTCTCGGGGCCGAGGGGGTCAGTGTCCGGGCCCACAGCATCGTAGAGCAGCTTCGAGTTGAAGCCCCTGCCCCCCAGGAACTGGGACGCCAGGCTCTTGTCGAGGTCGACAGTCTTGGCCTCCCTCTTGGTGAGGTTGATCCTGAGGATCTTGCCCGCGTAGCCGCCGAGTTCAGTCAATTATGTTCCACTCCGTCCTCAGCCTAGAGAATGCGTCCTCCAGGGTCTCGGTGAACACACCTGACTCCTCGAACCTGAGGGCATTCGTCGGACACTTCTTGACGCACTCCGGCTCCCCCCCGCAGAGGTCGCAGATGAGGGGCCTCGAAGAGGCGTCAAGCTTGATCGCATCGTAGTTGCACGCCGTCACGCAGCTCCCGCAGCCTATGCATGCCTCCTGGTCGACTGCGACTGTGCCCTCTGTGGTCTTGGAGAGGGCTCCCGTGGGGCACGTGGATACGGGGGGGCATGATTCGCACTGGCGGCAGTAGAGGGGGTAGTCGAGGCCGTGCTTGTCCTCCTTGATGACGGTGATGCGGGAGAGGCTCGGGCTGAACCTCCCCTCGTGGCCGTAGGAGCACGCCAATTCGCAGACTCTGCACCCAGCGCACTCGATGGCCTCGACGATTATCCTCTTCATTGGGCGACAGCTCTTCCTTGGAGTTCTCTCTGATCTAATCTAAACTTTACTGAGGGCCTCCCTCAGGAGGTCGGCCTCGACGTTTCCCCCGCTGACGACCACGCCTACCCTCCTGTCCTTGAACCGCTTCGGGTCTTCCATGATGGCCGCCGCTCCCACGGCCCCGGCACCCTCCACGACTTGGTGCTGGTGCTTCAGGAGCCTCCCCATGGCCTCCAAGATCGTCTCCTCTTGGATCAGGACTATCTCGTCCACGTACCTCCTGCAGAGGTCGAATGTGACTGAGCCCTCCTCGATGCCGCCGTGGAGCCCCTCAGCCACGGACTCGCCCAGCTCCATATCGACGATGTGCCCCCTCCGTATGCTCTCGTACATCACCGGGGAGGCCACCGACTGAACACCAATGACCTCGACCTCCCCATTTATTCCCTTGAGTGCGCACCCGACACCGGATATCAACCCTCCGCCCCCCACCGGGACGAGTGCGACGTCTATCTCCGGCCAAACCTCAGCGATCTCGAGGCCGATTGTCCCCTGACCTGCCACGATGTCGAGGTCGTTGTAGGCCGACGCGAAGACCAGCCCCTCAACTCTCTCCAGCTCCCTGGCGTGCGTCTCGGCCTCCATATACTCGTCACCGTGCACGATGAGCCTGACTCCATAGCGCTCGATGGCCTCCCGTTTGATCATCGGCGTGTTCGAGGGCACCACGATGGTCGCGTCGACGCCGAGGATCCGGGCCGCGTATCCAATTCCCTGTGCGTGGTTCCCCGCTGAGGCGGTGACCACCCCCTTCGCCCTCTCCTTGGGTGAGAGCTTCAGCATCTTGTTGAGGGCGCCCCTCACCTTGAACGAGCCCGTGAGCTGCTGGTTCTCCAGCTTGAGCCTGACCTCCCCCCCGGACAGGTCGCCGAGGAACGCTGATCCGTCGAGGGAGGTCTCCCTGACGTGCCCGGATATCCTTCTCCTGGCCCTGTAGATGTCCCTGAGCTCCATCACGTGCATCCTCACCCTCACAGGCTTATTTATTTAATCACCCATGATCAGAGGAAGGCAATGGAACCCGTCATAATCGACACGGACCCCGGCGTGGACGACGCCCTGGCGATACTGCTGGCGTTCGCATCCCCCGAGCTGAAGGTGGAGGCATTGACCACCGTCGTAGGCAACGTCAGCCTCGAACAGGGAAGCGTCAACGCCCTCAAGCTCCTCGAGTTCCTCGGCGTGGACGACGTACCCGTCGCAGCCGGAGCCGTGAAGCCGATGCTCAGGGGCTCCAGGGACGCCAGGAGCGTCCACGGGGACACCGGCCTCGGGAATGCGGTCCTCCCGGAGCCCAAGCTCCGGCTCGACTCGCGGACGGCCGTGGAGGTCATTCTCCAGAAGGCGGATGAGTTCGATGGGGGGTTGACCCTGATACCCATAGGGCCCCTCACGAACGTGGCCGCGGCGGTCCTTGCGAGGCCGGGGATAGTGGAGCAGCTGGAGAGGGTGGTGATCATGGGCGGGGCCTTCGGCTTGACTCCCTATGGAGGGGGGAATGTCAACTCGGTGGCGGAGTTCAACATCTGGCACGACCCCGAGGCGGCCCAGGTTGTCTTCGACTCGGGGGTCCCGCTGACCGCCGTGGGCCTCGATGTGACCACCGACCCGTCGAACCAGATGTCAAAGGAGATGCACGGCGAGATCGACGGTCTTGGGACCCCTCGGGCGGGGCTGGTGGCGGACCTCTACAGGGGGGGTGTCATGAGGCGGGGTTACGCCAGCCTCCACGACCCTATAGCCGTGGCTGCTGTACTGGCGCCCGACATCGTGGAGGTGGAGAGGCACAGGGTGGATGTGGAGTGCGTGAGCGAGCTCTCCAGGGGTCAGACCGTGGTGAAAAGGCGCTTCCATCGCCCGGCGGAGCCCGAGGAGATGAACGTCGACGTCTGCGTCAAGGTCGACGGGGGGAGGTTCCTGGGCCTCGTCATGGACCGGGTCGTCGGGGGCGTGGGCTGATGTTGGTCGACGTCATCTGCTGTGGGGCCATCAACTGGGACATCAACCTCTTCATGGCGAGGCTCCCCCGCACCGGCGAGGAGGTCCCGGTCAGGGAGATACAGCGGGTCTCCGGGGGGACCGCGGCCAACGTCTCGGTGGCGGCTGCTCGTATCATGGGCCCTGGGAGGGTGGCGTTCATCGGGGCCCTCGGGGACGACGGGATAGCCGAGAGGCAGCTGGAGATACTCCGTGAGGAAGGGGTTGAGACCTCTGGTATCGTCAGGATACCCGGGGAGGAGTCGGGCCAGGCCTACATAACCATCGGCGGGCGCGGCGAGAACGAGATACACACCTACTTCGGTGCCAGCCTGAGGCTGGAGGGGCGCCACTTCGGTGAGGCCGCGACCTCCGAGCTGATCCGAGGCTCCAAGGTGGCAGTGATCATGGACCCTCCCATGGAAGCGGCCGCGTCATTGGCGGAGATGTGCGCTACGAACGGGGTTACGGTGATCTGGGATCCAGGGGTCTACGCCGAGGAGGGGTTGGAGGCGATATCCTCCATCCTGGGGAACGTGGACTACTTCATCCTGAACCACCTGGAGTTCGAGACCCTCCTGGGGACCAGCGATCCCGAGGAGATAGGGAGAGTCCTCAACTCTCACAAGCCGGGAATTAAGGCGATTATCAAACGGGGTGACGAGGGCTGCGCCCTCAGGGAGTGCGCCTCGGGGACGACGATACAGGTGAGCGCTGTCCCCCTTGAGGAGCTTGGGCTCCAGGTGGTTAACACTGTGGGGTGCGGTGACGCGTTCATCGGGGCCTTCGCGGCCGCAAAGGTCGAGGGTCAGGATGACTTGAGCGCCCTACGTAGGGGGTGTGCTGCCGGCTCGTTCAAGGCGACGAGGAAGGAGACGAGGGGCGGCCCCACTGCGCTCGAGTTGAAGTCATTACTAGACGAGTGGTTAGGTAACAGCCCTTAGAGACCGGCTATTCATGGGTTATTTCTTCACCATATCTGCGTAAACGTTAAGACCGGCGATGTGGGAGTGGAATGTATGAAGTTAAACCACTACACCGAGATCGAGGAGGCCGAGGTCGGAGACCCGGCGAAGGACGTCAAGGTCCGCTGGCTCATCACCGAGGGGATGGGGGCCCCCAACTTCGCCATGAGGAAGTTCACCGTGGCCCCTGGAGGCTACACTCCCAAGCACATCCACCCCTGGGAGCATGAGACATACATCGAGTCCGGCGGAGGAGTGGTCTTCGGCAACGGGAAGGAGAACGCGATCAAGCCCGGAGACGTCATCTACGTCCCCCCGGACGAGGAGCACCAGTTCCGGAACACCGGGAAGGAAGACCTCGTCTTCCTCTGCCTCATCCCCCACCAGAAGAAGTGACCCTTCCTCATCCGGTAATATTTTCTTTTCAGTCCCCCATAATGTCAGTGTCCACCATGCCTGAGGCAAGGATCCACCTCCACATCTCCGGGCGCGTCCAGGGAGTCAGCTACAGGAGCTTCGCCGTGAGGGAGGCCAGGAGCCTGGGATTGACGGGCTGGGTGAGTAACCTCCCCGACCGGATGGTCGAGCTCGTCGCCGAGGGAGATGAGGAGAGCGTCGAGGACCTGATCTCCCGCTGCTATGAGGGGCCGCCCCTCGCCATAGTCAGGGGCATAGATGTCAGGCGCGAACCCCCGACGGGAGAACTGGACTCCTTCAGGATCAGATATTGATCGAAGGGCTTCGCTGGAGCCGGATGAGATAAAAAGTCGTTAACATAACATGGATGGGATGGACTACAGGCGTCTTGAGGGGGATGAGGCCGTCGACCACATCCTCCGGGTCCTCAGGGAGGCGGGGAGGCCCCTCACCACGAAGGAGGTCCAGGAGGAGACCGAGAAGAGGCGGGTGCAGTGCCCCGACTCCACGGTGATCTTCCTGAACAGGCTGCGCAGGAGAGGCGTCATCGAGGGGGAGCGCTCCAGGGAGAGGCGCAACTGGGTCTGGTGGCTGAAGCCCTAGGTCCAGGAAACTATCTTCTCGCACTCCTCGATGAGGCGCACCCAACCGTTAAAATCCACCCGCTTCACGCCATCGATGACCTCAGCATCGGCATCCAGGCAGCTCAGGCTTCTGGCGAAACTCATCCGCCTCACAGACTTCTCATCGGCAGCGTTCCCAACGCCACCCTGAACGAAGATGATGTGGACCTCCTCCCCCTGAGCGACGAGTCCCTCCAATGTGACCAGGAGGGTCTCCGTCTCAAGGGGTCTCCCGACTACGAAAAGAGTGCCCACACATCGCCCTCCTAGTAGGCCACCACGGCCTTACACTCCCCCATCATCCCCGCGAGCTCGTCGAAGGTCACGGGCGTCACGTCCAGCCCCGGATCTATCTCACCCATGGAGGCATCGAGGACATAGAACCCCGCGAGGTCGGAGGCCGTGATGAGGTAGTCCCTCATCAGGGCGTCCTTCAACGCTCCCTCCTTCAGGACCCCCACCCCGTCGTCCACGAAGACTATGATAGGAGGCTGGTCCATCCCCAGCATCGCAGCGACCAGCCGGAGCCCCTCCTCTACCCTGTGAGAGCCCTCGCCCCGGCTGAAGATCACCATCAAGCTCGCTACCGGTCATCCCCCCCTACGAAGATTATCCTGTCGTGGTAATCCATCAGGTCCACGAGCTCACCGAGGCTGCTCATCTCCACTCCCTCGATGAACCCTCCTGAGGAAGGCACTCCGCTGGTCGCGACGCTCGTCCTGCAGACGAGGAGACGAGACCCACGGGATTGGAATCCAGTGTAATCCCTCTCATCATCCCTGGAAACCAGGAGCCTCACAGAACTGTCGCTGAAGAACAAAGTGACCTCGTGATCCCTGGAGAGTGCAGCGTCGGCGAGCCCCGTCAGGGTGTTCTCCGCCTCCTCCGAGTCGGATGAGGCCACGAGGAGTATGCGCGTTCCTATTCCTCCAGGTCGTCGCCGTATACTTCGTGGCTGCGTCTAAATGTTTTACTGGGTAGATCCGGGAAAACGATGGGTCTCAGTTGGCGTCG
>JAUWDP010000215.1 GCA_030608725.1 Candidatus Bathyarchaeota archaeon | reverse complement strand
CATGATGCCGACGGAGGGGAAGAAGGGGATGCCCCAGATCATCCTGGGGAAGAGGGGGGTGATCTACCTGGAGCTGACCATAAGGGCGAGCCGATACGATGCCCACAGCAGCTACGCGATGATGCACTACAACCCCGTGGAGATAGCCGCCAACCTTATCTCGACCCTCAAGGACGCCGAGGAGAACATCGTCGCCGACTGGCTCTTCGAGGACGTGATCACCCCGACGGAGGAGGACCTCAGGTACCTCCCCGAGCTCAAGGAGGCCTTCGGCCTCGACGAGCTGGTGGACCATTACGGTATCGGGAAGACCCGGGGGCCGGTCGAGGACCTATACGTGGACGTATTCTTCAAGCCCAGCGTCAACGTCGACGGCATCATCGGCGGATACACCGGGGAGGGGGCGAAGACCGTCACTCCTAGGGAGGTCAACTTCAAGATGGACTTCAGGCTCGTCCCGAACATGACCAAGGAAGCCACCCTGAGCCAGTTCGAGGAGCACCTGGAGGAGCACGGCTTCAAGGAGTGGGTTGACTACAGGCTCTACCACAACTACGACTGGAGCAGGACCCACCCAGATGAGTCCATCGTGAGAGCGGCTAGGCATGCCTTCTCGGATCAGGGGACGAGGTCCTACATCATCACCACGGCTGCCGGCTCCGCCCCCGAGTACCTCTTCACCAAGACCTTGGGGATGCCCATCATCACCGCAGGCCCCGGATACGGGGGGAGGATCCACGCCCCCAACGAGTTCATAGAGGTCGAGGGAGTCCGCAGGATGATCGAGTTCATGCCGCCCCTCATAGAGCACTGGGCCAGGGAGGCGAGGTGAACCCCACGGTTCATCAAACTGCGTCGCAAAACTACCTGCTCTTCCTGAATTGTTTATAACAGCCGAACTTCAAACAATAACCGTATGTCCGAGCTGATCGAGCTCCTCATAGAACAGAAAGCCTTGGAGCTGGCCCACGTCGAGAAGATCAAGCCCACCGCAGAGGCCACGGGCCACCGCCTCGTCTCCGCCCTCCTCGAGACAATCATCCACGACAGCATGAAGCACGCCGCCCTCTGCCAGGCCCTCATCGACGTCGAGGCCGGGGCAGCCCCCACCACCCTGGATGTCGACATGGCCACCGCCCTCGAGCTCCACCAGTCCATCAAGCAGCACGCAAGGGCCGAGGAGGACATGATCCGACGCCTGGAAGAGATCCTGGCCCAGGCCCTAGACGACAGGGTTCGGGCCATCCTCGGCCACATGCTCCAGGACGAGAGGCGTCACCACTCCGCGCTGCAGCGCCTCTCGAACCTCGTCGACAGGGACACTGCGGCGTACGAGGAGTACCTAGACTTGTTCCAGAAGTACATGGTCGCACCGCCCTAAGGCAGCGAGAGTATAGAGCCGTCCCTCAACCCTTATTTTCATTTATTTACTGCTCGGGTTTTCCAATGGAATGGATACAAATTTAGAAATGTTGCTGTTCGAATTGGCCTGCTCTTGCCCCTAGATTTTTTACGGGTTGGCCCTTCTCAGCAGACTCGAGGGCTGCCTCGCATATCCTCAACGCCATGAGGCCGTCCTCCCCCGAGGCCTTGGGCGGGGTGTCGCCGAGGATCGACTGGACGAAGTCCTCGAGTTCCAGGGTCAGCGGCTCCCGGGTCTCCAGGGAGGGCTGGTAGCGGCGGTCGTTGTTCTCCACGGTGATCTCCTGGGTGATGAACTCCACGGTGATCAGCCCCTCTGACCCCGTCCTCGCTATGATCAAGACCGCAACTTGGGAGACTCGTCACGGGGGTTGTATTCCTGACATCCATCGCCTCCTTCAGGAGGCCAGGGAGAGGGCCCGGGCGGAGAAGGAGGACGAGGACATCCTCTGCTGAATATGCTAATCCAACCGGTATTGAATGATGGGGGTCACCCGCCAGAGGCCCCGGTGCCCTCCATCAGGAGGATATTCGACAGGCGAAGAGGCGACGACAGAAATTTTTCAACGATTATGTTAATTATTATCAATAATAAATTCAAATATTGTATTGTTCACTTTTACGAGATAATAGGCAAAACAACCTGTTGGATAATACGTTTTCTTATTTAGGGGCATAGAACAGTATCGACGCCGATTTTCTAGGAGAAAAAGGGTCTATTTACTATTAGATGCCGATTTTCCCCCGTCTATGGGGTGTTTTTTCGCCTGATTGTATACACGGGTGTGGTCGCTGTAGACATACACTTAAGTAATCGATCTTTTTCTTTTGATGCGATCGTCGAGCTAGGTGGATGCAGGTTTACTTGTTCTGCTGGCTCGAACGATGAACAAAGAGTGTGAAAAGAAAAATGAGTAAAACAAGCAAGAGAGCTATATCAATACTAGTAATCGCTATCTTAGCACTATCGTTCGTACTGCCCTTCGTATCAGTATCGGCAACACTGACTTTTGTAACCTTAGACACATACTCCGGTGTTTATGGAGATGTAGTAACAGCAAGCGGTGGGACGGGTGAAGTCACTTCTGGAGCAACGGTCGAGATATACTGGGATACTGCAATAGGCGGTGACGCTATTCTATTGAACTCCACTACAGGAAATAATGATGGTTCATGGGATGTCGAATTCGATGTTCCCGATGCAATAAGTGGGGACCACTTCATATGGGCCAAGGACGTAAGCGGACCCTATTACAAGAGCAGCTCGGCATTTGTAGTAGGTTCGTTGGTCGAGGTATCACCAACCTCGGGCTTACCTGGGGATGATGTTGATGTGGAGGGCCACGGCTTCGGTGATGAGGCGGTAGTCGGCATAGAAATCGGCACATGGACCGTGACAGGCGAAGCAGTCGGAACCGGAACCGGTGCACTGACAACATTCTATCTAGATTACTTCCCAGTAGTTGCAGGCAGTGAGACGATCTGGGTAGATGGTGTTCCTCAAGCAGATCCTGCCGATTATACTTTGGTTGATGCAACAGGAGTGATAACTTTTGTCGTAGCTCCGGCTGCTACATTAGCAGTAACGGCGACCTATAATAGAGATACCTACACCATCGAAGCTAGTACTTCCTTCGAGACCAACGAATTCGGCTATTTCACCAAGACATTCACTGTACCCAGCTTTCCCTACGGACCCTATACGATCACTGCGATCGATGACGATACGGTTCCGAATACTGACTCTGCGATATTCACGTTAGGAGCCAGCATAACCATCACTCCCGAGGAGGGTAACACAGGGACCGTTGTCACAGTAGATGGTAGAGGATGGACTCTAACTACGACCATGTCTTTCACATATGACGGGTTTTCTGTCGA
>JAUWDP010000269.1 GCA_030608725.1 Candidatus Bathyarchaeota archaeon | reverse complement strand
GGTTGATCATTAATGAGTAGGAACTCCAATGGCAACGCCTCAAGGAACACCGTGATCTACATCCTCATCGGGAGTCTCCTGGGATGGCTCATCTACTTCAACGATTTCACCCTCGGGAACCTCGGTAACTTCCTCCCCATGCCAGATCAGATGGCCTCTATGAACCTGGACCTCCTCCTGGTGCCCTTCCTCGTCGCTCTCACAGTCTTCTACATAGCCAGCCTGGTAGGCGTCTTCTTCGAGGGGCCCCTCGCAGAGGTCCTTGTGGGCACCCTCTACGCCGTCGCCTTCGCCGCCTTCTTCTCCCTGTTCCTGATCTTGAACCCAGCCGAGAAGATCAAACAGGCGGGTTACCTCCTCTCCGGGGCCTTCGGTGTCGTCCTCTTCTACAATATCATCGCAACGTTGGCCCGGATGAGGAAGCAGCCGGGCTTGAAGGCCGTGGCCATCAGCGCCACCATCTACGCGGAGGGGCAGATCGCCATCCGCCTCATCTCCCTCCTCATAGCCTCCAGCGGGGCAGGAGAGCCGAGTGGCTTAATTCAGGCCGTGGGGCAGTTCATCAACCTCGGTGTATCCATCGCTGCCGTCTTCACCCTCTTCGCAGTCTTCAAGGACTCAGAGAACGCCTACCTCTCCTCATTCGGGGGCCTCGCAGCCAACTACCTCGTCTCCATCTCCATCAGCCTCATCAGCGGGCTCTACTATGGCTTCTTCCTGGGGGGCCTTGCGGAGCTGGCTCCGGGCATCTCCCAGCTCACGCCATACGTCGAGTGGACGGGCATCTGCATCTTCGCAGCCCTCCTGTTCACGGTTATGAGACGGGGGATGCAGAAGTCCATCATGGTGAGGAACAGGCTCGGGGATTGGCGTAAGCACCTCCAGCAGGTCACGACATACAAGGGGGACAGGTTCGTAGGTTTCACCAAGATGGTCGAGGAGTTCGTGACCCATGGGAACAAGGAGAAGCTCCTTGTGAAGCTCACACTTTTCCTCAACGAGAATCAAGTCTCCGACGAGGAGATATCCGAACTCCTAGGGAACCTTATCAAGTATCAGGACGAGGATAAGCCCGACATCTCCCGGAGGGGGCGGGCCCTCGTCATAGATAACCAGAACATGGAGAACCGCCTAGCGATCCTCCAAAGGACTATAAGCAGGATGGTCCCAACCGGCATCGGGGGGATCCCTGCTCCGATGGGAGCTGAGGTGGATGCCGCTCAAACGGCTTCGGACAATCAATGAAGGAATGTTAAATGAACGTATGGGAAGTAAAGGAGATCTGCACAAAGATCCTTGACGCAGTCGGGACGTATTTCGTAGGCAACAGGTTCCTCCTCAAGAAGATGCTCGCGGCTAGCCTCGCCAACGGCCACATGCTCTTCGAGGACTTTCCAGGCCTAGGTAAGACCCTCCTAGCCAAGACCTTCGCCAAAGTAACCGGCTGCGCCTGGCGGCGAATCCAGTTCACCCCGGACCTCATGGCCGCCGACATCCTCGGGACCCGGGTCTGGAGGCTGACAGAGTCCAAGTTCGTCCTCGAGAAGGGGCCCATATTCACGAACATCCTCCTGGCTGACGAGATTAACAGGTCTCCGCCGAAGACCCAGTCCGCGCTCCTGGAGGCGATGGAGGAACGCCAGTGCACCATCGAGGGTGAGACCCATAAGCTCACCGCGCCCTTCTTCGTCATCGCCACACAGAACCCCATCGAGCTGGAGGGGACGTACCCCCTGCCTGAGGCTCAGATGGACAGGTTCCTCCTGAAGCTATCCATGGGCTACGTGCAGACCCGGGAGGAGGAGACCCTCATCCTGAAGAGGAGACTCAACTGGAGGCGCGATGACCCCACGGACACTATAGAGCCGGTCACCAACCAAGCTCTATTCGTAGAGATGCAGCAGTTCATCGAGCGAGAGATCTACGTCGACGACCAGATCCTCGACTATATCAGCGACATCGTACGCCTCACCAGGAAGAACCCGATGGTCGAGGTCGGCGCCAGCCCCAGGGGAGGCCTCTCGCTGCTCAAGGTGGCTAGGTCACATGCCGCCATCAACGGTCGGAACTTCGTCACCCCCGACGACGTGAAGATGTTCGTTCACGACGCCCTGGGCCACAGGATGATAATGAAGATGGAGTACGCCATCGAGGGAACCTTCAGCATCTCGGCGATTGTGGACGAGATCCTGAGCCAAGTGGAGGTCCCCAAACAGTTCGTCAGCGGGTGAAAGTCGAGGCATGCTCACCCGGGACATACAGGAGCTCATCGTAAGCGGGGTCACATTCCTAGTCATGGGCATGTTCCTGGGCAACCTCATCCTGATCGTCCTCGGCATGTTCCCCATCGTCTTCCTCGCCCTTGGGATCCTGATAGGGCAGCCCAGGGAGGTCATCATCGAGAGGCAGGGGGAGGACCAGAAGATCTGGGTGGATAATCAGGTCACCGACACCATCACCGCCACCGTGAGAGGGGGCGTCGGGCCGGTGACGTTTAGCGATGTCCTCCCGGAGAGCTTCAGGCTGGAGGATGGGACCAACTTCAAGGTCCTCTGGATACAGACCTTGAAGCGAACGACGGCGTCGGCATTCTGTTTAAAATTCCTTATAACAGTACTTCGGCAAATGGCGGCGGGATACGGGCGGTGAGAGATTGCGGCAGTGATGACACTTGCGCGGATTCAGTACTGGTCCTTAGTGTTGGTGATGACGGAACTTTGGAGGACAAAATGATAATACGAGG
>JAUWDP010000194.1 GCA_030608725.1 Candidatus Bathyarchaeota archaeon | reverse complement strand
GCCCCCCTCACCCCCCTGACGGAGAACATGATTGGCGAGGCTGAGTTCATGGTCATGAAGGACTCCGCTTACCTCATAAACATCGGTAGGGGGCGCACCGTGGACGAGGGGGCCATGATAAGGGCCCTCAGGGAGGGATGGATAGCAGGAGCATACCTGGACTGCTTCGTAGAGGAGCCCCTGCCCAAGGGTCATCCCCTCTGGGAGATGGAGAACGTCTTCCTGGTCCCCCATGACAGCCACTCCTCCCCTTACATCGGGGACAGGATAGTGGGCATCTTCTGCGAGAACCTGGAAAGGTACGTCGAGGGAAGGCCCCTGCTCCACGTCTGCGACCCGCGGAAGGGCTACTGAGCCTCCGGGACCGCTGCTCTCATATATCTGAGAAGCAGAAGATATGGCGGTGTGAGCTTGTCCGGGATCAGGGTCGAGGATGCAGGCAGCGCCCAGATGGCTGTGAAGCGCTACCTCGCCTCACAGTTCGGGGAAAAAAAGGTCAAGGACGTGAGGTTCTCCCGGGCCTGGTACACCCCGGGGTCGCAGAAGGACGTCTGGGAGGTCGAGGGTGACGTCGTCCTCAAGAAGGGGCTCTTCGGGAAGGAGGAGCTCCACTTCAAGTTCCAGATAGACCCGGGCACAGGACGCGTCATAGCCTACGAGATCTAGGACCCTAGTCCAGCTTCTTTAGGGCCTTCTCCATCCTGTCCAAGACCTCCATCATGATCGTCTCGCTTGTGGCGACTATCATGCGGAGGTGCCCTTCCCCTCTCTTACCATAGCGGGCACCGTTGGATAATCCGATCTTGGCCTCTTCTCGCAAGTAGTCTGCGAGCTCCTTGCTGCTCTTGCCGTAGTCGAAACTTGGGAACATTGCGTAGGTGCCCTGGAGCTTGGGGTAGGTCACCCGTGGCATCTCGTCGAGCCTCTCCTCGCAGAGGGCCCTGATCTTGTGGAGGTGTTCTTTCAGCCCCTTACGCCACCAGTCCATCTCCTGTCCCAGCATCATCGGAGCGACCGCCTTGGCGAGGGAAGAGCTCCCCCTCTGGATTAGGCGTGCGAGCCCCTTGAAGCCCGCCATCATCTCCTTGTCCGTGGTGCAGAGGTATCCGAGCTGGAGGCCGGCGACCCCGAAGGTCTTCGAGACCCCCCAGCTCGTCACCGTGAGCCTCTCTATCTCGGGGCTGAGGGAGGCGATGGAGACGTGCTCCCTTCCATCGAAGATGACGTCCTCCCAGAGCTCGTCGGAGATGACCACGATCCCGTTGTCCACCGCTACGTCGGCGATCCCCTTCAGCTCCTCCCTGGTGAGCACCCTCCCGCAGGGGTTGTGGGGGTTGCAGAGGGTGATGAGTCTGGTCCTGTCGGTCACCAGCTCCTTGAGCCTCTCCACGTCGAACCTGTAGCCCTCCTCCAGGTCCAGCTCCCAAACGACGGGCCTCGCGCCCACCTTCGGCACTACCTCCGTGAGGGGACCATAGGAGGGATCCGTGACCACGATCTCGTCCCCGGGCTCGCACACATAATTGGCGGCGAGCCAAATGCTGGGGTCGACACCCTGAATTATCATGATGTCATCGGCAGTCGCCTCGATGCCGTTGAACCGGGCGACCTTCTCGGCCATGGCCTCCCGGGCGCCCGTGTCGGTGTTATAGTAGAGGTCCTCCCGCTGGACGGCATCTATGAGGGCCTCCTTGATCTCGGGGGCGATGGGGAAGTCGGGGGCCGCGATGAAGAGGGGTATGTAGGGCGAGGGGTCCCTCCCCCACTTGAGGCCCGGTCTCGACCGCATGGTCTCCGGGGTCATGGAGTTGAACAGGTCTTCCTTGGACAAGTCAATCACTCTCGGAGTGGTGACTGACTCGGCATATAATGATTCGCATAAAATGATGGGAAAAGGATGAGAATGTGGAAAGGTGAAGCGAGGCTGTTTCTACTCGGACGCCAAGTGTTTCTCGGCGTCCTTTCTCTTCTTCTTCGCCAGCTTGGTGACGATCCTCAAGTCCTTATCGTCCTTCTCAAGCGGCTTCACCTCTACCAGGCCGGCCTTCTCCGCCGCCTTCAGAGCCGCATCACCCCTCTCGTTCCTCACGATGACCGTGGACCAGCCGTCCGGGGTGCCCACGTTCCCCACGGAGAGGTCGGCGAACTCGGACGTGAAGTCGCTGCAGCTGTGGCAGCAGGATCTCACGTTGTCCTTCACCTTGCTCAGCTTGACCGAGTAGGGCTCATCGGAGCCCGTGTGGGCGATGAACCTGCCGCTCTTTATCTCGAACTTCTCGACCTTGGAGGCGTCGACGCCCGCGCTGTCGAGGTACTCCATGAAGCTTTCGTGGTTGAACGTCTCCATGCAGAGAAGCCCGATCTGCAGGTCCACGGCGTCCCTGATCTTGGCGTCTGCCTTCTCACCGGTGACGATCTTGCTCAGACCCCTCATCTGGCACGGGGTGCCCACCACAGCTATCTTCCCCTTGGCGTAGTCGGAGATAGCAGAGCCTACGCCCACCAGGGTCGGACTGGAAGTGTACTTCGTCCCAGCGCAGGCTAGGATCTCCTCCTTGCTCGAGGCAACGACCGGCTTGGCGACCCAGACGGCATCCTCCTCCAGCCCGGTTACCACAACGCCGTCCCCACCCTCTGAGAGGAAGTTTATGAGCAGCGCTGAGACGGCTCCTCCGTCCTGGCAGCTAGCGAGGATCGCCTCGTCCTTCGCCTTGACGGCGTAGATGGCGGTGTGGACCCCGAGATCGGCCTCAGCCTCCTCCCGGACCCTGCCATAGACGAGGTTCTCCATCTCAGCCTCGTCGAAGCCTACACTTGGGCAGTTGGCATAGCACATTCCGCATGCGACGCATAGTCCCACCAGCTTGGGTGTTCCAGCATCGAGCTCGATTGACTTGATGGGGCAGACGGCTGCGCATGAACCGCAGCTAACGCATGTCCCCTTCCTGATGACCTCGGTCATGAGGTGGCCGAAGATCTTGGGTCTGGCGCTCATGGATATCACATCATGTTGATGGAAACCATATAAAAATCGTGCCCCAAAAAACCGTAGTACCAGCCCACGATGCCCATGGGGCTTGGTCTCGAAATATCGGATTTATATCTCAAGAGAAGGGATTCTTTAACGTTAATAAGCAACCACGTGCCCATCCCATGGAAGGACTTTAGATATGAAGCTGGATGCCCTGTTCCGCCCAAAGTCCGTCGCAATTATCGGGGCCTCTAGGACTCCCGGGAAGGTCGGGAACATTCTCACCAAGAACATGATCGACTCAGGCTTCCAGGGGGCGATCTACCCCGTGAACCCCAATGCCGATGAGATACTCGGCCTGAAGACCTACTCCTCCGTCAAAGAGATACCCGGTGAGCTTGATCTGGCTGTTATCGCCATCCCGGCAGCCCACGTGCTGGGCGTCGCCGAGGAGTGCGGCGAGAAGGGGGTGAAGGCCCTCGTGGTCATCTCGGCGGGGTTCAAGGAGATAGGGCATGAGGGGGCCCTCCTGGAGAAGCAGCTGGTCGAGATTAGCAGGAGGTACGGGATGCGGGTCCAGGGGCCCAACTGCCTGGGGCTCATCAACA
>JAUWDP010000086.1 GCA_030608725.1 Candidatus Bathyarchaeota archaeon | reverse complement strand
GATCTTTAGGTGTTTTATCCTATCTGGGTCCATATTTGCGAGGAGGAGTCCGAAGCTCCACCCCAGCCCCATGACGCCTATCCATGGGATGATGGGGTAGAGGCCGACGTATGGCCAGAAGGCGAAGCTGGGTTCATGGATGACGACTCTGGCGTATGAGCCCCAGGCGTAGTCGTTGGGGATGAAGTCTAGGTTCAGGGAGGGATGGTTGAGGATGATGATGAGGCTGAGGGCGAGGATCACGGTCGGCGGCAGGCGCCTGTAGACGCTGAAGATGATGAGGCAGACGCCTATGCAGGCGATGACCCCGAAGTAGAGAGAGGGGACATTGGGTGCGAGCCAGTAGAACGCCGGTGTCACGAGTAGCGTCTCGAATACTAGGAGCAGGAGCCCCCGCGTTATCAGGCGCAGGCTAACGCTTGACTGGGATTCACCCCGAAGCACCCTCTTCGTCGCTGAGAGGGCGAGGACCGTTCCGGCGAGGAAGATGAAGGAGGGGGCGCAGACGTGGCTGACAAACCGCTCGAGGAACCATATGAGGTTCAGGAAGGGGGGTGCCTGTCCCAGGACGCCCTCACCTCCGTGGTGGAATTCGTTCCAGAAGCTGGAGACGTGGTCCCAGGCCATGATGGCCATCACGATGCCCCTGGCGAAGTCGATGAACTGGAGGCGACCCACACTGGGTTTAAAAGATGGAGATAGTTCTGGAGTGCTGCTCGTCTGCATGTTGATCTCCCCGTAGGTTTTGTATATATTATAATATCTCCGCATGAAGAATGCAGCATTTATAACATCTGTCTTGAGAGAATATGAGTAGTAAACGCGGGTGTACGACTTGGAGATGTTGTGTGATCTGCTTTTCGAGGTCTCAAACGAGGACAGGTTGGGGATACTCAAGGTCCTGAGAGATAGGGCGCTAAACGTGACCAACCTAGCCAGGGAACTGGACCTCACGAACCAGGAGTGCAGCCGGCACGTCTCGCGCCTCGGCGAGGTGGGCTTGACCTGGAAGGACCCGGAGGGGCTCAACCACCTCACGTTCTACGGCGAGATCGTGCTGAGGTTCCTCCCCGGTCTGGAGTTCGTCTCAGGGCAGAGGGAGTACTTCACCACGCACACGCTCAGTGCCCTCCCCAACGAGTTCGTGGGACGGATGGGGGAGCTTTCTGAGAGCACCTACATCGACGATGTCATGGTCGTCTTCCACAACATAGAGAGGGTGATCAACGAGGCTGAGGAGTACATCTGGCGGCTCACGGATAGGATCCTCATAACCTCCCTCGATGAACTGGAGGGGGCCGTCCAGAGGAGCGTAGAGGTGAGGCATCTTGAGCCCAAGAACATGGTCTACCCCCCAAACTGGAGCGGCCCGGGACCTATACTTGCGGAGGCCTCAGTTAAGGGTACGTTCATAAACCGGCTCGTTGAGAGCGCTGATGTCTTCATAGCCATGTCCGAGAAGGAGGTGGCCGCGGTGAGCTTCCCTGAGGAGGACGGAAGGTTCGACTACCTGGGGTTCTCGTCCACAGATAAGGACACCCACAAGTGGTGCAAGGACGTTTTCGAATACTTCTGGAGCACGTCCGAGAAAAAAACAGAATGAGCTTCCACAACTCATCCTCCACTCACCCTTTCGGAGTTAGTTAATCCGATGAAACGTATCTTCAATTCTCGAAGACTTTGAGGTAATCGAGGAGCCCTTCGATGTCTTTGGAGGTAAAGGGTAGGCCTCCAACTGCTCCCGATGTAAGCCCCATCCGGGGGTAACCTCCATCGCGTCTATCCATCTCCTCCAGGAGCTCCTCGAACATCGTGATGTATCGTTTGAACTCCCCAAGGGATATGAGGGTGAAAACTCCTCCGTGACCTATCTCTACTGGGATGCTCTCATCCATGTCATCCGATGTGGACATATGTTCCTTCGACATGATCTTGGGGCATTATACCTAAAGGACCTCCGCAAGATGGATGGGATACGCTTAACATTGATATTGGAAAGGTAGGATCAATAATGGGGGAACCGAGTGGGAAACATCTTCGACCTCATGTTTGAGGTATCCAACGAGGACAGGTTCAGTATACTCCTCAGGCTGGAGGAGGGGGCAATGAACGTCACGGGGCTGGCGCGAGAGCTCGGCCTGACCACCCAGGAGACCAGCCGCCACCTCTCCAGGCTCGGGGACGTAAGCCTCACGAGCAAGGACGCAGAGGGGATGTTCACAGTCACCTCCTTCGGGGGATTGACTTTGAGGCTCCTCCATGGCCTGAAATTCGTCTCCAAGCATGAGGATTACTTCACCACTCATAATCTCGGAAACCTCCCCGATGAGTTCGTCTGCAGGATGGGGGAGCTAATGGACAGCACGTACATGGATGACGTCATGGTGATGGTCCACAGCACGGAGAACATCCTGAAGGAGGCCGAGGAGTACGTGCTGAACATCAACATGCCCTTCATCGCCAGCGTCTTCCCCTTCATCAGGGAGGCCTACGAGAGGGGAGTGAAGGGCAGGTTCATCCACACTGAGGGCCTCAAGCTGCCGCCCAGCATGATGGATGAACGAGAAAAGTTCTTCGACGACGAAACCGCAGTCAAGATCAGGGCTGCGGGGGTTCTGGAGGAGAGGCTTATAGACGAGTTGGACCTCATCCTCTACATGAACGAGAGGGAGGTGGGGATCTTGGCGTTCCCCATGCTGACAGGTAGATATGACTTCGCGGGGTTCACCTCAACCGATGTAAAAACGCACAGTTATTGCAGGGAGCTTTTTGAGCATTACTGGGAGAAGGCGAATCCGGTCAGACAGGTGTAACCTAAAAAAAGGGAATTATTCGAATCGAGTTGAGATTAGGTATCTCTCTCGAAAAGCAGGTAGTGGTTCACCATGGTTGGCGACCCCTGGGCCTGGTAGGTGTGGAACCGCCAGCCCTGCCTCTGGTGCTCGACGATAACCTCACCTATCCTGTTATGGTGAGCCACCTGCACGCAAGTCCATTCCTTCAAACTGCACTCACCTCCCTCTAGTTACTCGATCCACCGTTCGTTGCTGAACTTGATTTCCTCAAAGACATTCGGCCTCACGAACTCGTACATTCAGGAGCTACAATCGGCTGGAGCGAGAAAAAGGCACCGCAAGACCTGTGCTGTGACAGACGCATCGGACTTGCGATGAGAGTATTGTTCTTCTATCACAATGTGAAGAAAATGAGGCCATACATGCATGTGTAGATATATCTCTGCAAGTCATGCAGTGATCGCGGAACCTATTTCCTCGGTTCTTGGTAGCGCCGTGAACCTGTCTGAGACCTCTCCTGCCTTGAAGACGAGGACGGTCGGGATCGAGAGAATGTCATAGTCCCTCCATCTCTCGGTTGAGACGATGTCCATCTCGTAAAAGTCGGCTCCGATATGCCTCTCTGCCAGCTCCTCGAACTCCGGTTTGAAGACTTTACAGGTGGGGCAGGTCGGTGAAGTGAACAGAACGGCTACGTTCCTCGATGAGTGGAGGACTTTCCCTAGGAACTCCTCGTCCCTGAGGGCAGGAACGCTCTTAGACTCCTTCCTCTTGAAGAGGTCTCTCAGCCTGGAGAAGACCCCGGGGTATCTCTTGTAGGAGATCTGGTACCCCACGCGCTCGATTGCGGCCTCGATCTTCTCAAGCTGAACCCTATCAGCGTCGTATGTCACCCTCAGGTTCTTGGTCATGTAGTTCCCCCGGGCCGCCTCGACCCCCTCCAGCCTCGTGACCTCCCTCTCGAGGACGGGAATGCAGGTGGGGCAGTCCATCCGTGTGATGGGGATGTTCTTTGTGGTCGCCATGTCTATCTCTCCGGCTTGAACCTGCGCAGGAGCAGGCTGTTCGACACGACGCTTATCGAGCTGAACGCCATGGCCCCCGCTGCGAGGATCGGGTGCATAACGATTCCCCATGGCCTGAAGACCCCTGCCGCTACGGGGATGAGCGCGGCATTGTAGCCAAAGGCCCAGAACAGGTTCTGCTTGATCTTTGAGAACGTCGCCTTGCTGAGCTGGATGGCCGTGACGACGTCATTCAGGTTGTTTCTAATGAGGACAATGCCCCCTGTCTCCAAGGCAACATCTGTACCGCTCCCCAGGGCTATTCCGACGTCCGCCTGGGCGAGGGCTGGCGCGTCGTTGATCCCGTCCCCCACCATGGCGACGATGAGGCCCTCCCCCTGGAGCTTGATAACCTCCCCCACCTTGTCCTCCGGGAGGACCTCGGCGAGGTAGCGGTCGATACCCACCTTCTTGGCGATCGCCTCGGCTGTCCGGCTGTTGTCGCCAGTGATCATCACGACCTCAAGCCCCATCGACTTCAGCCTTGCGATTGCTTCTCCAGCCTCATCCTTGAGCTCATCAGCCACGGCGATCAGGCCTGTGACGATCCCGTCGACCGAGACGAATACGAGAGTCTTCCCCTGGTCGAACAGCTCGTGAGCTTTTCTCCCTGTCTCCTCGTCCTGCTCGGCCCCTATCTCGTCCATGAGCCTCTGGGTGCCGACGATCATCCGCCTGCCGTCCACCGTTCCCTTGACCCCCCTGCCCGCGAGGGCCTCAAAGTCCTTGGGCTCGGGGAGCTTCAGGCCCCTCGCCTCGGCCTCCCTGACTATGGCCTCCCCGATGGGGTGCTCCGACCTCCTCTCGAGGGAGGCGACCAGCCTGAGCATCTCCTCTGGGTCCTCCGAGTGAATGTCGGTGACAAATATCTCCCCCTTGGTGAGGGTCCCGGTCTTGTCGAATACGATGGCCTGTATCTCCCGGGTCTTCTCGAGTTGTTCCCCTCCTTTGATCAGGATCCCGTTCTTCGCTCCCTGCGCGGCGCCGACGAGGATGGCGGTTGGCGTGGCTATCCCCATGGCGCAGGGGCACGCAACGATCACGACCGCGACGAATGACGTTATGGAGAGCCCAAAGTCTCCGGTGGTCCAGTACCATCCTGCGAAGGCAATCAGGCCCGCTGCGATGACCACGGGGATGAAGTATGATGCTACCTTGTCGGCGACCCTCTGGATGGGAGCCTGACTCATCTGGGCCTCCTCCACCATGTGGACTATCTGCTGGAGCGTCGTGTTCATCCCGATCTTGGTGACCTCCACCTTCAGGGCCCCCTCCTTGTTCACAGTCCCGCCGATGACCTCGTCCCCCACACCCTTCGCGACAGGGATGCTCTCGCCCGTGATCATGCTCTCGTCGACCGATGACGCGCCCTCGATGACTTCGCCGTCCAAGGGTATCTTCTCGCCTGGCTTCACGATAACAACGTCAAAGGGCATGACCTCCTCGACCGGGACCTCCTCCTCGGAACCATCATCCTTAAGCAGCCTAGCCATGGGGGGCTGGAGGTCCAATAGGCGCCGGACGGCCTCGGACGCCCTTCCCCGGGCGATCTCCTCCAGGAGCTTGCCCACGAGGATTAAGGCCAGAATGTTAGCCGAGGCGTCGAAGTAGACCTCGGTACTCGGGGCCAAGTTTGGGGCCAGAACCACGAAGACGCTGTAGAAGTAGGCCGTTGATGACCCCACGACGATCAGGGTGTCCATGTTCATTGTCCTGGCCTTGGCGGCGCCCCATGCGCCTCTGTAGTATCTCCACCCCGCGATGAACTGTACGGGAGTGGCCAAGATGAGAGCCCAGACCTTCTTGGTGAACAGGGGCAAGGGCCCGCTGTAGAACATCAGAGCCATTAGCAGGGCTCCCAGGGAGACGCTGAAGTAGACG
>JAUWDP010000155.1 GCA_030608725.1 Candidatus Bathyarchaeota archaeon | reverse complement strand
TGTAAATCAACATGCGAACCCACATTTTCTTACTCTAAGAACTCGTGAGTCAGAGTTTAATTTCCTGATTCTTCTCTGCCTCAGACGGTTGATATAGGAGCCTTGGGGAAAATCTAATTGAAATGACACAATTTTCCGTGGGTTCGAACCCAACCCCCCGCACATCTGGAAGAAAATAAGTGGTAATGTGCACCTTTACTAGCATCGTAGTTTCCCTCTATCCGGCGTGGTCCTCCAGGCGTATCCTGCTGCCCGAGAAGACTATGTGCTTGAGCCAGTTCTCGTCGTCGGTCTCTGGGTAGTCGCTGACGTGGTGGGTCCCCCTGCTCTCTTTCCTTGTGAGGGCGGCCTGGGTTATGAGCCGGGCGACGGTCACCATGTTCGAGAGCTCTACCAGGGCCGGGTCGAGCCCCATCATCCAGAGCTCCTCCATCATCTCCTCGAGGCTGTTGATCTCCGAGAGGGCCTGGTTGAGGCTGGAGACGCTCCGGTTGATCCCGGTGTAGTCCCACATCAGGTCCTGGAGGTGGCTTCTGCGGACGGCGACCCCGGGGATCTCCACGAGCTCCACCTCCCTGACAGGGGGGGTTTCCCCCACATCGCTCAAGGTCATCCCCTTGACCCGCTCGTAGGCCATCTCCGAGAAGACGACACACTCCAAGAGGGAGTTGCTCGCCATCCTGTTGGCCCCGTGGACGCCCGTGCAGGCGCACTCGCCGAGGGCGAAGAGCCCCGGTAGGCTCGTCTCCCCATGGATGTTGGTCTTGATCCCTCCGCACATGTAGTGGGCGGCGGGGGAGACTGGGATGAGGTCCTCCTCCATCCTGACGCCGCTTTCGAGGCATTCACCGTATATGGCGGGGAAACGTCTCCTGAGGAACTCCCCCTCCTTGTGGCGGATGTCCAGGAAGACTGGGCCCCTCCTCTGCTGCTCCACGATGGCCCTGGAGACGATGTCCCGGGGGGCCAGGTCTCTCATGGGGTGGATCTCCTCCATGAAGGCCTCTCCCTCGCTGTTGCGCAGTATCCCCCCCTCCCCCCTCACCGTCTCGGAGACGAGGAAGGCGGGGCTCTTCCCGGTGTTGAGTATCGTGGGGTGGAACTGGACGAACTCCATGTCGCAGAGATCGACTCCCGCCCAGAAGGCCATCGCCAAGCCGTCACCGGTCGCCACCAGGGGGTTTGAGGTTCTGTGGAAGAGCTGCCCGACGCCCCCTGAGGCGAGGACCGTGACCGGGGCGTGGATGGAGACTATCCTCCCCCCCTCCAGGTCGATGCCCCTGACGCCGACGCATTTGCCCTCCCTCATCAACAGGTCCACCGCCACGAAGGCCTCATTCACGGCGATAGCGGAGTTCTCCTTGACGAGCCCAGCGAGGGCCTCCTCGATGGCGATCCCCGTCTGATCCCCCACGTGGGCGACCCGCCGCCTGGAGTGTCCTCCCTCCTTTCCGAGGTCGAGTGAGCCATCGGTGGTGTCGAACTCGACGCCCCTCTCAAGGAGCCAGTGAACGGCCTCGGTCCCCTGCTTCACCATGAGCTCCACCGCCTCCCTGCTGCAGAGCCCCTTCCCCACGGTCATGGTGTCCTCGACGTGGCTCGAGAAGTCGTCGTCGGGCCCTAGGACAGCGGCGATGCCACCCTGGGCGTGGGTCGTGTTGGCGTCTGTGAGGTCGCTCTTGGTGAGAAGGATGACCTCTCCCAGTTCAGCGGCCCTGAGTGAGAAGCTCAGGCCCGCGAGGCCGCTGCCTATGACCAGGAAGGAGGCGCCCGTCTCGACCACACCTTTCAATTCGGTTGATACCCGGATGCCATTCTTAAATGTATTAAATCTTTGGGTGCCACGTGGGCTCAAGTCTTTTATGGGGAATGGACGGAATAGGCTCTGTGTAAAATGTCGGATTTAGATGTAGCTGCATTTGTCGATGGACAGGTCAAGGCGGTGAAGGAGGCCCTGGGAGATGAGAGGGTGTTGATAGCTGTCTCGGGGGGCGTGGACAGCACTGTATCCGCGTTGATAACCCACCGGGCTTTGGGAGACAACCTTGTCTGTGTCTTCATCGATGACAACTTCATGCGCCTTGAGGAGCCGGAGACGGTGAAGGCGATGCTCTCAGCCCCTCCGCTGAACCTCCCCGTGAAGGTGCTCAAAGAGAGGAAGCGGTTCATGAGCGCCCTGGCAGGACTGGAGGACGCCGAGGACAAGAGAAAAGCCTTCAGGGAGACATTCTACAGGACCCTGAGCGACGCTGCAAAGGCGGAGGGATGCAGGTTCCTGGTTCAGGGGACTATCAAGGCGGACATCGAGGAGACCGCCGGGGGGATCAAGACACAGCACAACATCTTGGAGCAGATCGGCATCGACCCCGTGGAGAGGTTCGGCTACACGGTGGTGGAGCCAATCGCGGCCCTCTACAAATACCAGGTGAGGGAGGTGGCCCGCTACCTCGGCGCGCCACCCGAGGCCTCAGAGAGGCAACCCTTCCCGGGACCCGGGCTCTCCGTGAGGGTGCCGGGCGTCATCTCCGAGGAGAAGCTGGCTCAGCTCAAGGCGGCCACAACCGTCGTCGAGGAGGAGTTCAAGCACCTGAAGCCAGCCCAGTACTTCTCAGCCATATTCGACGGGGAGACCGAGGAGGCTCCCGAGAGGGTCAAGACCGTAGTGGCTGAGACTCTGGGGGTCGAGGCTGCTACGGTGTCCGCCTACCACCTCAAGGAGAAAGGGACGGGCATGGTGGACGGGAACAGGACGTATGGCCACGTGGTGGGAATCGAGGTGAAGGGTGGTGCCGAGTACGGCTACGACGAGCTGAACAGGATGAGGGAGGCGGTGCAGCCCCCCGAGTCCGGGATATCGAGGGTGCTCTACCTGGTCGCCGACAGGGGTGGGGAGGGCTACTACGTCACAATGAGGGGGGTCGAGACTCAAGACTTCTTGACCGCCGAGATAACGGAGGTCCCCTGGGACGTCCTGAAGGGGACTGCGAAGGGGATACTGGAGGCCTGCCCGAAGGTGGTCAAGGTCTTCTACGATGTGACCCCGAAGCCGCCGGCCACCGTGGAGTTCGAGTGAGGGGGCCTACTTCAGGCCCAGCTCCCTCATCAGGTCATTGGCCCCTTTCTTGAGGAGGCCCATGTCGTTGGCTACGGTTATGAAGTTGTATCCCTGTTCCATGCGCTCCGGGATGGACGTGCCGGAGGCCATGTGTACGCCGGTGGCCTTGCCCGCGTCGACCGTGGCCTCGTAGACCCTGTCTATGGCCTTCTGGACGTCGGGGTGGGACTTGTCGTTGAGGTGGCCATAGGATGCGGATAGATCCGCGGGGCCTATGTATGACACGTCGACGCCCTCGACGGAGACTATGTCCTCGATGTTTGCTACGGCCTCCTTGGTCTCGATCTGGCAGATGACGAGGATCTCATCGTTCACCGTCTCGTAGTAGTCGGGGTCGAAGTACTCCGCCCTCCTCGGCCCTGTCCCCCTGAGCCCCTCGGGGGGATACCTCGTCGCCTTGACGGCCAGCTCGGCCTGCTCCTTGTTGTTTATCCAGGGTACCAAGACGCCATATGCTCCAATATCCAGTGCGCGCTTGATGGCCACTATGTCGAGCCACCACGGACGCACGATCGGCGTCGTCTTGGAGTCGCCTCTCATGGCCTGCATCAGCGTCTGACACTGGTAGATGTCCAGGGGGGCGTGCTCGGTATCAAAGACGAAGTAGTCCAGTCCTACCGTGGACAGCCACTCGGTGCATAGGGGGCTCTCGATGGTGATCCAGGAGCCGTAGACCTGCTCTCCGCTCTTTAACCGTCTCTTGAGTTCGTTCCTCATGATTCACTCACCTTAAAAGGTCTAGTTTAGGGTCGCTTCTCTAAGTTTAAAGCGTTTGAGGCTCATGTCTTGGCTTTTCCCGTTGATGTGTGGAGAAAAAAGGGAGATATGGGGGACTACTTCGTGAGCTTCTCCGTGAGGACCTTGTTCCAGATCTTCAGCATCCGCTTGGACATCGCGTCCGTCCTGTCGCAGATGAGCTGCCCCAGCCAATCGGGGCCTATGGGCAGGTCCTCGAAGTAGTCGCCTGTGTCTTCGTGGATCCAGGCGTTGAGGAGCTGGAGTTCCATGAGCTCGA
>JAUWDP010000244.1 GCA_030608725.1 Candidatus Bathyarchaeota archaeon | reverse complement strand
TTGCAGACGTAGTAGTCGACATCGGGCCGCTTCTGGCTGTTCTTCACGGCCTCAAGGGCGGCCTTGAAGAGCCCCGCGTGGATCTTCTCCACCTCGTTGGCGACGTTGAAGCTCCACTCCGCCTGCTTGTTCTTCTCCTTCTTGGCGATGTCAAGGAACTCGGGGTACATCTCTGTGAACTCGTAGGTCTCCCCGGAGACGGCCTCGTCGAGGTTGCTCACGGTCATCCCGATCTCGCCTGCGACCCTCATGTGGTTGTGGGCGTGGACGGTCTCAGCCGCCGCCGCGGCTCTGAAGAGCTTAGCGACTTGGCCAAGCCCCTCCTCGTCGGCCTTCTTAGCGTAGGCCAGGTACCGCCTATTCGCCTGGGACTCCCCGGCGAAGGCTGCTTTCAGCTTCTCTATGGAATCACTCATTATATTTCATGTCAGGAAAAGGTGTGGCGTCGGATAAATGTTAAGATAATATTATAATTGGCTACTCCCCATTTCAGGATGATATACGATGACGAATGTGAACGAGGTCTACCTATGCGAGATCTGCGGGAACAAGGTGAAGGTCGTCGAGGCAGGCGCCGGCCAGCTGGTCTGCTGCGGCCAGCCCATGACGAAGGTCGAATGATACTGGCCTGACCTTGTACCCCAACTCTTTTTTCTTTTAAAGCCCATTCCTATGGATATAGTATGGAGATCAAGGATATCTTCCTCAAGCTAACCGAAGTGGACGCCCCATCAGGCTACGAGGAGCCCATGATGCGCCACATGCTCTCCGAGCTGACCCCCCTCTGCGACGAGGTCCACCTCACCCCACGGGGTAACGTCGTCGGCGTCCAGAAGGGGACGGATGACAGCGCCCCCTCGGTGGCCATCGAGGCCCACATGGACCAGGTGGGCTTCATCGTCGCAAACATCGATGACCGGGGCTTCATCAGGTTCCGCAGGATAGGGGGCGCCCTGGAGAGGACCCTTATGGGGCAGCACGTGAGGGCGGTCACGGAGAAGGGGCCCGTCACGGGCGTTGTCGGCCTTAAGCCGGGCCACATCACCACGCCGGAGGAGGCGAGGACCGTGCCTCCCATCATGAGCATGTTCATCGACGTAGGTGCGAAGAGCCGTGACGAGGTGAGATCCATGGGGATCGACATAGGGACCCCCATGGTCTGGGCGGCACCCCCAGTGGACCTCGCAAACGGTCTCATCGTGAGCCCAGGTGTAGACGACAAGGCCGGGCTGACGTCCCTGATAGCGATGGCCGACCTTCTGAAGGACGTCAAGATCCCGGCTACCGTCTATTATCTAGCCGTGGTGGAGGAGGAGAACGGCCTCAGGGGGGCTTACTCTGTCCTCTACGACTTGGACGTGGACATGGCGGTGGCCATCGACACCACGTCGGCAGGCTACCAGCCGGAGGTCAACATGAGGGACCTCTACTACGAGATCGGGAAGGGGCCCGCCATCCACTACGGGGAGCAGGGCAGAGGCAGGGTCAACGTCGTCCACCATCACAGGGTCAGAGAGTGGCTTAAGGCTTCAGCCGACGCCGAGGGGATACACTACCAGGAGAACTTCCAGTTCGGCGGCACAGACGCCGGTGCCATGGCGAAGACCCGGGCAGGCATCCCCACAGCCACGATAGCCCTCCCCAGGAGGTACTCCCACAGCCCCATCGAGGCTTTCTACATGTCGGACCTCGAGGCTTTGGTGAAGGTCCTCGTGGCGGCGATAAAGGGGTTGAGTTCAGGCTTCAGCTTGAGCAGGGCCTGATTCGAGGAGGTCAAGCCTCCCCCCTCTATCTTATATTTACTTCAGGTTAGATCATCCTCGGTGTAATTTTGAACGACAGTAGACTCCTCACCATGACCGGGCACGGCTTCAAGTCCGGGGGCTTCGACAAGGCGGTCCTCGCCGTAGGCTCCACTGAGTACCATGGTGACCATCTGCCGTATGGGACGGACACCCTCGTGGCGGAGCATCTGGCTAATGCTGTGGCTGATCGAGTTGAGGGTATGCTTTTGCTGCCCCCTCTCCCCTTCGGGATGAGCGCCCACTACTCCAGCTTCCCCCTGGCTGTCACCCTCTCCACGGAGACGCTGATGAGGGTCCTCAAGGAGGTCTTCGCCTCGCTGCTGAAACACGGGATGGAGAGGCTTCTCATCGTCAACGGCCACGACGGGAACATATCCCCCATAGACGCCGCGGTCAGGGAGTTCAGGGTGGAGCACCCCGAGTTCCGGGTCGCTGTCCTGGAGGCTTGGTGGGTCTCCGCAGGGGAACTCATACCTGAGGACACCTTCGAGGTCTGGGGTGGCCAGGGCCACGCCGGCGAGGGTGAGACCTCTATGATGCTGGCGATCGCCCCCGAGCTCGTCGAGATGGACCGCGCGAGGGGCGTCGTCCCAGACCTTCCCCTCCACGTCCAGGTGAAGTGGAACTTCGACGAGCTCACCCCCTACGGGGTCACGGGTGACCCGACGAAGGCAACCGAGGAGAAGGGGAGACTCATGAGGGACGCCCTGATCGAGCTCCTCGTTGAGTTCGTGAGGGAGATGGACGAGAGGAACTGGGACTTCACATTTTACAATCTATAGCCGGTGGGACCTAGGGCCCCTCCCTGACCTTGCACAACCTATAACGTCCTCCGCTGCTCAACAGGCGTAGTGTCTCCGCTGCATCGACCACGACAAGCGCATCGGTGGGGCAGTTTACGACGCAGGCCGGAGTACGCTCCTCCCTGTCGGCGCACATTGTGCATCCATCGAGCAGGAGGGGGATGAACTCCATCTGAAGCCTCCCATCCACCCTCTCGGGGCCCACCTGTTGGACCTTTATCCAGTTTATCCCGGGCGGGAGGCCGTGCTCCTGCTTGCAGGCTATCTCGCAGGCGTGGCAGCCCATGCACCTGTCGAGGTCGGCCATGATGCCGTAGACGTTCCCTATGTCTAGGCACCCTCCGCCTTCACCACCCTGCACAGGAAAGACCTGTTCCCCGTGGAGCCCGAGACGGG
>JAUWDP010000222.1 GCA_030608725.1 Candidatus Bathyarchaeota archaeon | reverse complement strand
GAGGGTGACCACGTCCGCGTTGAATACGTCCGCAGCTATCCGCCTCCAGGCGGCGTTCCTCGAGCCTCCGCCGGTGAGCCTCACCTCCTGGGGATCGATGCCCAGCTCCCTGAGCCTGTTGAGCCCGTAGTTCAGCCCCATGGTCGCCCCCTCCATCGCGGCCCTCGCCATGCTCTCCCCGCTGAAGGTCTTCTCGTTCAACCCGAAGAGCACCCCCGTCCCGTGTGGCACGTTCGGGGTTCTCTCACCTGTGAGGTAGGGGAGCAGGATGAGTCCTCCGGAGCCGGGGGGAATCCCCTCTACAGCCTCCTCTAGCTCCCTGTGGTTGTATCCGAGCATCCCCCTGACCGCTTCGGTGGACACCGTGACGTTCATGGTGCAGGCGAGGGGCAGCCACCCGTTGGTGGAGTCGCAGAAGGCTGCTATCTCCCCCCTTCCGTCCACGACGGGTTTTCTCGAGTAGGAGTAGATGGTCCCGGACGTGCCCAGGCTCACCGTCACAATGCCGGGCTGGGTGTTCCCCGTCCCGATGGCCGCCATCATGTTGTCCCCGCCCCCTGAGCTCACCAAGACGTCACCTTTCAGCCCTAGCCTCCTGCACACATCTTCCCTGACATGTCCGACGGCCTCGTCAGACGGGTGGATCGCGGGGAGCTTCTCCATGAGCCCTGGGTCGATGGCTTCGACGACCTCCTCCGACCACTCCCTGCGCCTCACATCCATGAGCGCCGTTCCCGAGGCGTCCCCGTACTCCATGGAGCTTCCACCGGTGAGGTAGAAGTTGAGGTAGTCGTGGGGGAGGAGTACCTTCCGGAGCTTCTTGAAGTTGCCGGGCTCGTGCCGCTTCATCCAGAGTATCTTTGAGGCCGTGAACCCAGGGGGGATGGAGTTCCCGATGAGTGATATGACGGAGTCGACCCCGCCGAGGGCCTCGATGAGGATCTCGCACTCCTTGGCCGTGCTCGTGTCGTTCCAGAGCTTGGCGGGCCTTATCACCTCGCCCACCCCATCCAGGGGCACGAATCCGTGCTGCTGCCCCGAGACCCCGATTGAGCAGATGTCCCTTCTGTCGATCTTTGAGGTCTTCAGAGCACTTGAGACAGCGCCTAACATGGCCTCCACCCAAGTCGAAGGATGCTGCTCCATGTAGCCCTCGGGCAGACCCTCAATCAGCCCGTAGCCCACCGAGGCTTTACCAGCGACCTCCCCCGAATCGCCGTCGACGACTATTGCCCTCGTCCCTTGAGTCCCACTGTCCACACCTATGAAGTACTCAGATGCCATCAGAGCCCTCCAAAGAAGTCATGGGCTGTGAGTTTATAAAATTGGGATGCACGCTACGACGTTTTTCCCAGATTTGTGCTGATGATCGATATCACTGATATGTATTTTTAAATTCAAACTGTTTATTTTTAACTATCATTTAATAATAAATGGTGTAAATCCCATGGGGAGGGCCGACGAGGCATATACACCCGAACCTACCAACGCGTGGGTGGGCCCACGCTGCCTCAACTGCGTAGAGCGAGTCAATCTACCGCTGTGGCTTCCCAGAAACATATGCAACTACCTGAACCTCCTTACCAACGACTCCGGGAAAAACATAGAGTACCAGATCATCCTTTTGAGGGGCGTGAAAGCGAGGCTGGAGGAGCTGACGGGGGCTTCTATGAAGGCCTCGAATCTGACTCGAGAGATAGACCGAATCGTGGATGACCTGCTCAACCAGTGAGGGGGCATGTCCATCCACATTTTTTTATGGCGGGAGACGCTTCGAAGATTTTTAAGAGAGACAATGGAATCCCATTAATGAACGATTTGAACCTCAACGACCTACTCCTGATCGCGGCCCCGGTGCTATTTATCGGGGCTATCGCCCTCTACTTCGCCTACCTGTACAACCGCCTCTTCAGGTACAGGAACGCGGCGGACGCCAACCAGGGCCAGATACGGGTCGCATTGAAGAAGAGGCTTGACATGATCGAGGAACTCCTCGGGGCCGTGAAGGGCTACGTCCAGCACGAGAGGAGGATCTTCGAGTCCCTCGCCAGCCTGAGGGCCAAGATATTCGATGCGGGGGCTGAGGAGCTGAACGAGATAGACCGGGAGTCCCGGGGCATTACGGTTAGCATCCGGGCCTTGGCTGAGGCCTACCCGGATCTCAAGGCCAACGAGACCGTGAAGAAGCTGATGGACGCGATAATAAGCGTGGAGGATGAGATAGCCCGCCACAGGTACACCTACAACAACATAGTCCAGACATTCAACACCATGAATGACACCATCCCCTCCAACATCGTCGCCAACATTGCCGGCCACGAAAAGCTCGACTACCTCCAGTTCGAGGGGGATGTAGATGCGCGGCCTGATGTGACGGGGATATCCCAACGTTGACAGAGCGAAGGCAGATCCTGACCCTTGTAGCAGTCACCCTCCTTATAGGCGTCCTCACCAACGTCCTCGTGAGGGGCATCCCCAGATTCACCGGCGAAGGCGGCATCACCATAGACGAGTACAAGGCCACCTTCTACACTGACGGCACCCTAGTCGAGGAGTTCACCTACACCATCAGGACCCAGAGCTACAGGATGCTGTTCAGGCTCTGGGAAGCCCCACTCTCCATCGATCCCCTGGGCCACCCATACGTTGAATTGGTGGACATAGAGGCAGCCGACACCGGCTTCTGGTACATTGAAGATAGTCTTGGAACCGTCTACGTTGATGAGACTTATCCGGGGAGTTCAAGGCATCGACAGGTAATACGAGATCTGGCCTACAGGAACGAGGCGGGCTCGTACAACCCCAACTATTACAGGCCTGGCACATACACGACACGATACACATTCAAGCTCCACCCACCGCTCGAGTACGACGACGATGACGCCCACCTCAACCTGAAGCTAGCCAGCGAACACATGGCCTACAAGAAAGTCACCCTGGTCTTCGAGGACGCAGACTACATCGACAAGTTCTACCCCCACCCACCGTACCTGAAGGTTTCACGTGAGGATGGCAGGATAGTCGTCAGCGGCTCCTCGGGTGAGGACGAGCTCCTGGAGGTCGAGATGGTCATGAGCCTTTCAGCCCTCTCCGAGATGGACGGCTTCCCCCAGCGTGTGGAGAACGTGAGGACCAAGACTGTGAACGCCAACCGGATCACCTCCTTCCAGTACGGCTTCGTGCTCGCTCTCTCCCACGCGACACCCCTCCTGTCCCTCCTGATGCCCTTCGCTCTCTAC
>JAUWDP010000182.1 GCA_030608725.1 Candidatus Bathyarchaeota archaeon | reverse complement strand
TTGTGTTGTGTCTTCTGTGTGAAGCCGATTAGGGTATTAGTGTGACGTTCATGGCTCCGTGGAGACATTGGGACGGGTTTATGGTATGAATAGGTGCTCCTTTTGGTATGAACGGGGTGTGTGAGGGGATGTTTTCGGGTTCCTTTCGGTGTTTTGCGTGTTATTCTCGCTCAGGCGCATGACTCCCCCCTCCCCCCCTTTTCTATGGAGGTGTTCTAGGACTTCTTTTCGTTAACGGGGTCATGGAACGGCTCAACGGGCGTATTTTTTCGTATAATAATGTATTTTTTTGTATTTATTACGAGGGTAACCTACTGGCCGGTTGAGTTATGTGTTTTTTTATCCCCAACTCTTATCCGGGCTTATACCTAAATGGCTCATGACATGGGATAATTGAGCTATCAGTGGTTAGGGACCTTGGGGCCATCTTCGGGGAATTGGAGGAAGGCCACCAGAGGATCCTCATCGGCACGAGCGAGGAGATAATCAATGAAACCCTAGAGAGAATGGAGAAGGTACTGAACGAACTGAAGAGAACCAATCTCAACTACTTTTTTAGGGGCTTAACGCACCCCTGTGATCAATGAAGGTAAAGCCGGGAGACCCAGCGCCGCCATTCTCCCTAGAGTCAGTGAATCGTGGAAGGGTATCCTTGGAGGACTATCAGGGGAAGGTAACTCTACTCGTCTTCGGCAGGTACTTCGGGTGCCCGGTGTGCAAATACGACTGGGATGCCCTGATCGACCTGACCAAGGAGACGGAGGTCGAGGTCGTCTACTTCACCCAGTCCAGCCCCGAGAACGCGAGGCGATACCTGGAAGGCAGTCCTGTGGACTTCCCAGTCATCCCCGTCCCCGAGGAGAACGGTAGATACGGGGTATACGACGACTACGGGGTCGGGAGCTTCGGCCTGGGGACCGGGGTGAAGCTGCTCATGCGTGCCCGGGAGGCCAAGAGGGCCGGGAAGGTCCACGGGGAGTATGAGGGAAAGGAGACTCAGTCACCAGCCGACTTCATTGTCGACGGGGAGGGCAGGATACATCGAGCGAATGTGAGCCTATTTGAGGCAGAGGAGATCACGGCTGCGCTGAACGCCCTGAGCCGATGAGACTCTCAGGATCAAAGAACCGGATGAACATCCAATCCCAGGACCAAGTCAACTCATCCACAGTTTTATCTCAGAGGGCTCCAATTTCTCAACCTGAAGAATGCCAATTCCCAAGTACATCGCCGTCATCAACAAGCACGTTACCAATAGGTTCTTCCTCCTCTTCGCGAGGTGGCTGCCCCCCTTCGCCATAGTGAACCACCTGGGAAGGAGATCGGGCCGGAGATACCGGACGCCCATCCTGGCCTTCCCGACGGAGACGGGGTTCATCTTCGCCCTCACCTATGGGCGGAACGTTGACTGGGTCAGGAACCTGATGGCCTCGGACAGCGGGAGGCTGGAGTACAAGGGAGATGAGATCCCGATCCACATGATCAGATTCGCGAAGTACGATGACGTCCGGGAGCTGTTCCCCCAGTTGGTACGGCTACCCCTGGGCCTCATCTCGGTAGAAGACAGCCTGCTCGTGGAAGTGGACAACTAGGATAATCTCAGCCCCAAACTCTTTTCTTCATCTCCACCCATCACCGGCAACACAGGAAAAAACACACAACATATTAACCATCAAAACTAGCAGATATCGAACCGACATGATCAGCAAAATCCTAGTGGCGTTAGACGAATCAGAGAACTCTAGAAAGGCTCTCACCTTTTCCGCTGAATTGGCCTCCAAGGTATCTTCTGAGCTACTCATCCTGACGGTTATACCGCCTGTCTCACCGTCCCTGCTTTACCGAGGAGGGGGACGAGGGCTTGGAGGAGGAGGCGGTGGGGGTGTAGCCCGCGCCCAGGTAGTTTCGGACAGAATCGACGATGTGGAGAGCTCGATGGAGGATAAACACCAGAAGATTTTGTCCGACTCATACGAGTTGGTGGAAGGACGTTATCCGGAGGTAAATGTTAGCTCCCTCCTGTACAAGGGCCCGATTGCACAGGCGATAGTTGACGTTGCGGATGAGATGGACGTCGATTTGATCGTTGTCGGAAGCGGTAGTAAAAGCGGACTGAGGGGCTTGATACTTGGGAGTGTAAGCAAGCAGGTTGCTGATGACAGTTCGAAGCCCGTTCTCATAGTCAAATAGGATTCTCTCCTGTATCCCCATACTCTTTTCTTAACCTCCACCTTAATCATGATAGTGAGTTGAATGGTCGAACAGGTAACCTTTCAGACCATTATCAGTCTGCTTACTCTGATCAGCCTCACGATAGGCGTAATCTACTACATTATGAGCCTCAGAAACCAGAACAAAGCAAGACAAGCCCAACTATTGATGAATATGTACAACGCCCTGACCGCCTCAGAGGTCGCAGACTACGAATTCATGCTGCGAAACTTGGAGATGAAGGGAATTCAAGACTGGGAAAAAATAATGGATAACAGAGAGCAATACCGAGCCTTCAACTTCTGGTTAGTATATTATGAGGGGATAGGCGTCATGGTCAGAGAAGGATACGTGGAGATCGGATTAGTAGCGAAGCTGCTTTCAGGCAACATAATCTGGTTCTGGGAGAGATACGGTGAAGGCATCTACAATCTACGGAAGGAACTCAACTGGCCACGGTACTCAATAGAGCTTGAGTATCTACATGACAAGGTGGTTGAGTACAAGAAAAGGAACCCAGACCTAGAGATCGATTCCCCAACCATGTAACACCATACTCTTTTCTTAAATTCCACCTGACGCTAGACATCGAAATATACGTCTGATATTCAGCCAACCAGCGTGACTATAGCCTGAGAAACGTTAAATACGGTCCTCGGAGGGCTGTAAGCTGGTGTTACGGTGTCCTTCTTCAGGAGGCTGCTGAAGCGGAAGCGAAGGGTGGTCCTGGTGACCTCCCCGTCCTCGTTCCCCACGGCCTATGTCCGCTCAAACACGTACCCCTTCTCCATGGTCCCCGTCGTCATGGCAACCCCCCTGATCCCCCTCGGCCCAGCCTACATCGCCGCCTCCCTGGAGCAGGCCGGCTACGACGTCAAGGTCGTGGACTGCACATTCATAGACCAGAACAAGTTCGACGCTGCGAGGGTGAAGGACGCCGTCCTGGGGCTCAACCCAGACGTCATCGGGCTCTCAGCCCTTACCTGGACCATCCCCAGCGCCTACGAACTCGCCGAGGCCCTCAAGGACGACTCCCCCGACACGCCCGTCATCCTCGGCGGCCCCCACGTCTCAGCCCTCCCACGGAGGACCCTCAAAGAGTGCGGGGCCTTAGATGCCGTGGTACTGGGGGAGGGGGAGCAGACCTTCTCCGACTTTCTGGGACACCTGTTCTCGAGGGGAATGGGCCCGGAGATGAAGGCTCTCAATGGCATCGCATTCAGGTACGGAGGCGAGATAGCTGGCGACACCGAGCCCGTATACGTCGAGGACCTCGACGCCCTGCCATCCCCGGCCCGCCACCTCTTCCCCATGAACGAGTACGTCAAGTGGTCGAAGAACTTCCAGGCCAGGCAGACCCCCGTGGCCACCATGATAACCTCCCGGGGCTGCCCCCACCGCTGCACCTTCTGCACTAGGGTGAACAACGGGGTCCGCCACCGCACCAGG
>JAUWDP010000212.1 GCA_030608725.1 Candidatus Bathyarchaeota archaeon | reverse complement strand
CATCGGAGGGACCGGGCGTCGACCTCGTCCGCTGGGTAGACTGGGTCTTCTCCTACGAGGACGAGGACGGCCGGTGGGGGGAGCCGGAGACCAAGATCGTGGAGGGCGACATCTCCGGCTGCTTCGTCCCTAAGGTGGGCTCCGGGGTCAACTGGGATCAGTGGATGGAGTTTGCCTACGGCCAGGGGGTGAAGGAGGGGGACAAGAGCGTGATGGCCATGAGGGTGCAGGTGAAGGCCGTCTCCTTCGACGAGGTGGAGCTCGCTGCCTCGGAGGTCTTCGAGTTCAGAATAGAGCACTTCAAGAGGTTCAACATCACCCTCCCCGAGTACGTCAAGGTCTACTCCACCCAGCACAACGAGACCAAAATAGGGATCGACTACGGCGGAACGGAGCTCACCGAGCCCGTCAAGATCACCCTCAAGGACCCGCCGCCAGCCCACATCAAGATCGACTTCAAGACGGACACCATCCCCCTCAGCCATTTCGGGGCCGGGGAGATACACGTCAATGTCACCTTCGACAACTCGAAGAGGGCGACCCCGGGTAGCATGAACATCCCCCTTATCGAGAAGGTCACTGTCGTCGCGAGAAGCGGCGACCACGAGACGAGCAAGGAGCTGACCCTGAAGCTCTACCCCCCTAAATGGCTAATCATGTACTACTTACCGGCGGACACCGACAAACCTCCCCTCCAGGAGCACGAGCTGGCGAACCTCCTCGACATCGTCAAGGCGACGGAGGCTAATCCGAACCCGAAGGTGGGGATACTGGTGATGCTCGACCTCAACACGTCCTGGCCGAACCCCAACGTGAAGGACCCCCGCCTCAGGAGCGCCCCGCCCCTGGAGGGTAATACGAAGAGGCTGGAGGGGAACAGGGCCACGATACTCCAGGTCGTCAATGGCAAGCTCAGGATCCTCAGGGACGTAGGGCCCGTCAACATGGGCTACAAGGATGTCCTGAGCTACTTCGTGGACTACGCCCAGAAGAAGATTTTGGCGATGCAGAACGTCCTTATCATCGGGGACCACGGGGGCGGGATCAGGGGAATAGCCTGGGACGGCCACCAGAAGGGACACCTAAGCATCAGCGACCTAGATTCTACTCTGGGAACCCGCTACATGAGCGTCCTTGCGTTCGACGCCTGCCTCATGGGTCAGGTGGAGGTGGTTGACACGCTCAGGTACTGTGCTGAATACGTCGTCGCGTCGGAGATACCTTCCCCCGTAGACGGGCTCGCCTACTCCAGCTGGATGCCCATGTTGCTGGCGAACCCCTATATGGATTCCGAGGAGCTGGCGAAGAAGATGGTTGAGACCTACAAGATCGAGAAGCAGTCTCACACCCTCGCCGCGGTGAAGACCGGCGAGATGGACGCCCTGACCACCTCGATAAACAGGTTGGGGGTCCAGCTAAAGCAGGTCCTCGAGGCGGACCCCGCTAACATGGGCAAGGTCCTGAAGGACATCCTCTACCACACGTGGAAGGCTAACCCCGAGCCCTATATCGACATCAAGGACTTTGCGCAAAAGCTGGGCTCAGACGCGAAGATCACGAGTCCCCAGGTCAAAGCAGCGGCCCAGAACGTGGTGCAGGCCGTGGACGCGGCGATAATCAGCAGCAAGGTCGAGTTCTGGTCCCTCACCTACACGTTTGAGATGGTGATGCACGACACGACCGGGCTCAACGGGCTATCAATCTTCTTCTGGGATAAGGGGAGCGCCGGCTCCAACGCCGCGACGGGAAACTGGTACTGGACCAAGTTCAGCCAGTTCCCGACCTTCAGCAACGGGGGATGGGGGGCGTTCATGAAGGCCTACGTCGCCGCCACGAAGCCCAAGAGCACCACGGTGAAGCTGACCCACCCGGGGCATGAACTCTTCCTCAACGTCTACGACTCTACGGGCCGCCACGTCGGCTACGATCCCGAGAACCCCACGAGGATGGGGATCGACGCAGAGATCGAGGGCGCCCTCTACCTGGACATGGGCAACGGCACCAAGATCATAATCCTCCCGGAGGAGCTGGGGGAGTTCGAGGTCGTCGTCGATGGCCAGTTCATGGAGGAGAACGAGGAGCCTTACGAGCTCACCTACTCCGTCATCGAGGGAGACGAGATCCTTTTCGAGGAGACGAAGGAGGGCACGATAGAGGAGAATACTGCCCACAGAACACCGGTGACACTAGGAACTGATGTTCTCGTCGTTGGTGAAACCACTATTGAGAGCACTGAACCAGAGCCCGAGCCAGAACCCGAACAAGAGCCGAATCCTAGGGGAATCCCGGGCTTCCCATTCGAATCCGTGGCGATCGGCGCTGCACTTAGCGCCGTCTTGTTATGGATGATAAAAAGGAGAAACTGAAGGCATTTCTATATTTTTCTCTTTCATGGATAATATATTAATTCGCGCGCGCGCCCGACTACAGGATATTGATGATTAACGGAGCTATTATAGCGTCCCTTTTCATGGTCGCTCTCTGGGGCAGATTGCGAGGGAGAAAGTGGAGTTTGGGCCTTGTGGCTTCTCTAGCTGCGTTCGATCTGGTTGGAGAGTTCTACGCCCAGGGAACCATGATGATAGCCATCACGGTCTCATTTATAGTGGCCCTGATCCTGTTGATCCTCAGCTACTCTGAGCACCGCGCGCGCAGTAGTGGGACCTCTGGCTCATCGCAGATCTTGAAGAATCTCGTAAGACGACCTGGAGCGTAGGCGGAGGCCTCCTTCAAGACTGATCGAGTATCAACCTCCCATCTCCGCGCGCGCAAAGCGGCTCACCCGGCCAACCTCCGCCCTATGAGTCTCTTTTAAATATTTTGAGAAATTCTTATCAAATTAATCATATGCTGCGCGCGTGTACGTATGAAACAAATGTTCCACATCGTTCCATCAGGTTCCTCATATGAAGCCCTTGCTATATCTTTACTAGAAAAATGTCCTGTCCCAACTGCGGCACAACATCAACAATGACAAGAGAACAGAGTCTCAGTGTACTCGAATATAATGCTCAGTGTAAAAACTGTGGATGGAACGGCACATTTAGAACTATTAGATGTGGGAGCTGCCACGAATACAGGTTCTTCCTGTGGGAGAAAAACCATTGGGTCTGTACAGAATGTGGGCATATTCGCAAATCCTCTCCGCCAAAAAACCCGAGTGCAAACACGGGATACATTTCTCCTCTTGATTTACAGGCAAACGATGTATTTCTGCTTAAAAATTGATACGCGCGTAAATAACATCCTCTCGGTTAGTGCGCGCGCAAGCCTATCTAGGGGGGGGGGTAAAAGTAAAAATGGATATAGTTTCTGCGTCCGCGTGGGGGGGCGCTCCGTGATGGTGGCTTCGTTGG
>JAUWDP010000316.1 GCA_030608725.1 Candidatus Bathyarchaeota archaeon | reverse complement strand
GAAGCGACGACCCCACGGATTTTGTCACCTTCAAGGTCAGGGATGACCGGGAGCTCAGCTTCAGCCTCGGTCACGCTATCGCTCTGGCTGATTACATCGTACGTAACGACGGGAGTCATGAGGACTTTGAGAATGAGTTCGAGAATCTTCTGACTCTCATAGGCTGGTTTTAGCGTAATGGAAGGACTAGTCAGGGTCGAGGTGCATCCCACCGAGAGCATCGAAAAGGTGGTGAAAGCCGTTCAGACTGTGATGGGTGAGATCGAGCTCCACGAATCGGATCGGGGACACATCACTGTTCTTGAGGGGAGGCTCGAGAAGATGGATGACCTCCTCCCCCTCAGAGACCTCCTCACCCGGATGAGGATAAGAGACGCTGCCTTATCCCTGTTGACCGGAGCGGCGGTCGATGAGCGTCTATCATTTGGTCTGAACAAGGAGGCGGCTTACGCGGGTCGCGCCTCCTTTTTTCAGTCGGGGGCTTCCCCTACGGGCCCAATTCAGGTCGAACTCTCTGGGGACATCGATAAGATCATTGAATTTCTCTGCGGAAAATCTGAACGACTCTGATGCTCATCCTTTCAACCAGAATAAACCAATTTCCATTTATCCCTGATCATCTATGTTAGGGGGTCCTGCTTGGGGGCTTCGTCGCGCTATAATGTTATTCGAGGGGTTAAGAATCGTGGAAACGGAGATTATCAAAATCCTTCTCAGATAATTTTCACGCGTGCTGAATTAGTAAATAGGTTGGGAGACTGTGAAATTTAAAGATAGAACTCCCTAATTATCCTTAATCTACCATATCATTTAAATATTTTAGTCCACCCTAAATTTGAGTATGATTAGCCACAGCGTCGAAGAATACATTGAGGCCATTTATTTTTTCAATGAGAAACGAGAGTTGGCTAAAACCACGGACCTGGCGAAAAGGCTGAACGTATCTCCCCCCAGCGTCACCCAAATGATCAAGAGACTCGCTGACGAGGGCCTCGTCGAGTACCAGCCATATAAAGGCGCTGCTTTAACGGGGCTGGGTATTGCGCTTGCTCAAAAAGTCGTAAGGAAGCACAGGCTCCTCGAGAGGTTCTTCCATGACATTCTCGGCATGGCTAAGGAGAAGGTCCACAATGAGGCGTGCAGGATGGAGCACAGCCTCTCGGATGAGGCAGCTATCGCTCTCTGTAGGACCCTCGACAACCCCGCGACTTGCCCCGACGACTCGATGACACTCCCCGCATGCACCCTCGATGTCGCAGACTGCGAAGAATGTCTAACCGAGAGACCGGAGGCTTCCACGTTTCTCCTCACCGAACTATCGCACCTTAAGCCGGGGGAGAGCGGTAAAGTCGCATTCATCAGAGCGGGGACCAATGCCTACCAACGTCTCCTTGACATGGGTTTAACCAAGGGTACTGTAGTTGAGGTTATCAACGCCGCTCCCTTTCACGGCCCCCTCGAGTTGAGCCTCAGAGGAGCCACCTTGGCACTAGGAAGGGGCTTAGCCGCAAGGGTATTCGTGGAGGTCCTCAACGGGGACCTTGAGATGCCCCCTACGCATCCCCACGGTCCTTACCATTCAAAATAGGATTCCTGCAGGAGCAAAGATGTTAATGGACTACCCCGGTCGCAAGGATTCCCATTATTGGCATCGACATGGTCGAGATCGAAAATGTCTGAAGGCACGCTCTTGAAGATCGTCCTAGCCGGGAACGCCAACGTTGGGAAGAGCGTCATATTCAACGAGCTAACTGGATTACACCAGCACGTCGGCAACTGGCCGGGCAAGACCATAGAAAAGGCCGAGGGCACCATCAGCTTCCGCGGCCACACTATCGACGTCCTTGACCTCCCCGGAATCTACAGCCTTTCCACGTATAGTATCGAGGAGATCGTGAGCCGAGAGTACATCGCAGTGGAGAGACCTGACGTCCTCGTAAACGTCGTCGACGCCTCCACACTGGAGAGGAACCTCTTCTTCACACTACAGCTCCTGGAGCTCGAGCCCCGCATGGTCCTCGCCCTCAACCAGGTGGATATCGCGGAGAAAAAGGGGATTAAAATCGACGCAAAAGCTCTCTCCCGGGAGCTCGGTGTCCCCGTGATCCCTACAGTGGCGATCAGGGGAGTGGGGCTCGAGGAACTGATGACCGTCGTCGTGGAGGTCGCCGATGAGGACGGCGACCCTGTCGCGCCTGTTCATT